>JBEGTN010000329.1:0-7990 GCA_041179405.1 Verrucomicrobiota bacterium | reverse complement strand
TAACGATTCTGGTTAACGCTCCTGGGTTACCGACCGAGAAGCTCACGGTTAGATCGGAGCGTCCCTAGTGCTTGATTGCAGAAATAAGCGCTAGTCTGACAGGCGCTTTTGGCTGGGGCCGGCGTTGACGGAATGGGCATGTGCCGCTGGCACACCTCCCTTTCCGTCGCCTTGGCCGCAGCCAAAATCACTCCGCCCGTCTATCGCTTATATCCGCAATCAAGCCCTAGCAGGGTGTAGTTCGTTGTTTTTCGGATTGGACACAGAGCCGAGCCGGAGCTCGGACACAGAGATCACGGAGGCACGGCAGATTGATTTTTTGGGCGCCAAGCCGTTGATAAAAATCCAGGGATAGGTTTAAACCTTGAGCGAGCTGCGGAACGCACGCGCGCTGTAGTAGGACTGGGCACCGTTATGATAAATGAAAACATGGCCGAAACGTCGGTCGCCGAAAAGAGCGCCGCCGAGCTTCCGGATGTCGGGCGGTGTTGCCACCCAGCTTGAGGTTTTCGTGTCAAAATCCCCCAGCTTCTGCAGCTCGTGATACTGCTCCACCGTTAAAAGCGTCACGCCCATGGATGCCGCCATATCGATGGCGTTATTGGCCGGTTTATGTTCCTTGCGCGACTCCAACCCTTCCCGGTCGTAGCAAACACCCACGCGCCCTTTGGGGCTTTCCGGCGAGCAGTCAAAAAAGAGGTATTCCCCTGTTTTTAGATCTTGGCCGACCACGTCTGGCTCACCGCCGGTCCGTTCCATTTCACTGAGGGAAAACAGTTTTTCAGGGCTGGCATCTATCCGCGCTTTTATCTTCACCCATTCCAACCCTTTATGGCGGCGCATATTCGCCTCGAAGCGGGTTTTTAACACAGTGAACAATTCTTCATGCTGACGGGCAGAGGACTTCTTTGATTCAGCGTTTTTCATGACGGGATTGTTTAGAGGAAGGGCTGGCTAAGTTTAATAAGGTTAAACGCGAACCAGTATCCAGTAACACCTTAAATTTCGGTTATTTTCCTAAACCAGAAAGACAGTTTCGTCACAGAGGGCACAGAGCGCCGACACAGAGAACACAGAGCCCAAGCCCAACCTGATGTTCATCTGATCTTTTCTCCGTGGCCTCTGTGTCTGGGTTCCGGCTTGGCTCTGTGACTAATCAGAAGAGTTATATGTTATGGACTACTAGCTTCGATTTTATATTGTAATACGAGTCAAACTATAAAACTATATATCATGAAGCATTTATTCGGCTGCACCATCGCTTTAGTGTCCTCGTTTTTTCTTGCCCCGCATTCTTATGGACTGAGCGTCCTGTGGACTAAATCCATCCCTGTTACAAATGGGTCGAGCCTTATATATGCCATTGGTGAAGATGGGACCTTCGCGGTTGCTGATGCGAACAGGAATGCTTTATCCGTTTCGTGGTATGCGAGATCGGGCGTATTACTTCACACTGTAACTCCACAAAATCCAAACTCCTATGGATTTGTGCATGTGAATAAAGACGAAGTCGTGCTATTTGGTAGAAAACCTTCGTTGGAATATGCGATGGAATTGTTTCAGGCCGTTGATGGTCAAGTTACAAGAACCGAAGTTCTGGCTTCAGTGTCTTCAATTTCCAACGGAGAGACCTTTAACTACCCGTATCTTCTGGAGGTAGGTTTGATTGATAATGTATATTCGTTTAAACTTTATGATCTCACCAGTTCGGTGGCTCCAACGATCGTTGGAGATGCGGTGATAGGTGTTAATGGCAAGAATCTCCAGGTGCGGTGGAAGACATTGGCTGCGGCGGTCTACAAAGTTCAAACCAGCACGGATCTGGCCACTTGGACTGATTATAGTGATGTGTTAAACGGCACGGGTTCCACAATCGTGATCAGCATCCCATTATCAGATTCATCGACTTCGCTTTATGCCAGAGTAGTAAAGCTTTAACCTAAAACCGGCGATGGAAACCGCGGATTACGCGGATGAACGCGGATATCAGAAAATTACGGAATATCCGTGACTCACCCGCCAGGAGACTGGTCTGGGCGACTGGTTTCTTCTGTATCCTGTTTTATCCGTGTGATCCGCGTAATCCGCGGTCGGTTTGAACTGCCGTTTCTGGGTTAATCGCGGCTTAAACCAGCCACGGATTATACAGATTTGCACGGATTAAGACAGGTAGAAAGGGCAGTAGAACGTCATAACATTCAGCGTTTTAAACGCTAAATGTTGCTAAAAGACCGCTAAATCAAGCCCTCGGATGAGCATTGAAAAACTGCCTGACTCTCAAACTGTCGGGGGAGGGCGCGGTCGGGTTGAAGGCATGGCCTGCGTGATGGCGCCACGCAGGCCATGCCTTCATGTGAATCAGTTCCTGTGTCTTTTAGGACTTTACACTCCACCTGCGCTTGGTGACGGGGGCGGGGCGATCCTCGTTGGCGGGGGCTGCTTCGGCGGGGGCAGGTGCGGCTTTGGCCGTGGAGGCAAAGGTGACATCGAGATAACTTATCCCCTCGGCTGTAGTGATGCCGTAGGTTGCGGTATAAAGACCGGCGAGGTTTCCGGCAAGGCGGGTGGCAATTTGGCTCGTCTCGCCGCTGATTGAGCCGGTGCCCGTCTTGATGAGATGGTAGGGCGAGGCGGTTTGCAGCACGCCTGCGGCCAGGCCGTCGAACGTGAAGCTTAACGAGGTGAACGACAGGTTGCCGTTGGTGGTGTCGATGTGGTCGCTCGCACCCGCCGTCGTGCCGGCTAGGTCGAAGTCGAGGCTAACGCCGGCGTCGAGTTTTAAGGCGCCTGTCGTGAGCGTTCCGGGGGCGCCGAAGTTAAAGCGCTTGCCGCTGTCGGCATCGATCGTGTTCACGCCGGGAGCGAGGCGCGAGCCGGCCTCTCCGGTCACCGCGCCGGAGATCGTGCCGGTGCCGGAGAGGGTGGCGTTGTTTTTCACCGTGGTGGTGGCCGCGCTGGTTCCGAGGCTGGAACCGGCCCCGAACTTGATCGCCGTGCCTGTGCCGGCCGGCAGCCCGGTGGTCGCTTTGGTGACTCCGACGCCCCAGACCGCCACTTGTGAGGCGCTGTCGATGGTATGGATATAAAGCGCGGCACCGGGGGCGGACGCGAGATAGACCGGTTGCCCCACGGTCAAAGACGAGGTGTCGATGCCAGTGATGATCTGGCGGAAAACATTGTAGCCCGGGCCTTTGGTCGCGGGCACGGCAATATCGCCGTTCTGGGTGGTTTCGTTGACGGCTCCTGCGGTGACCACCAGTTTGGAGGGATTAATGCCGTCGCCGACCACGTTGGCCCCGGCGTTGAATTGGGGCGTGGCCACGGTCAAATCGCCCGAGCCGATTTGTTTCAGGCCGAGGCCGCCGTTGAGGGTGGAGGAGAGGGTGATGGGGTCGCTGTGATTGACGGCGAGGGAGCCGGTGCCGGTGGTGCCGCCGGTCACGACTGACTTTTTGTCGTTCGCGGGCGCGATGACGCCGGTGGAGCCGCCATCGCCGAGCTGGACGGTGCCGCCGGCGGCGATGCGAAAGTCGCCTTGGTTCGTCGCGGTGCCGTTGATGATGAGGGTGCCGGCGCCGATGAGATTGAGCGCGCCGAATTGCTCGGCTTTTTGAATGGGCGCATCCGCCACAACGCCGTTTAAGACGGTGGTGCCGCCGCCGTTGATGACGACGATTCTGGCGTCGTCCGTGGTCGAGCTGGTGGTGTTGTAGCGGCCGTTGAAGACGAGCCGCCCGGTGCCGCCGAGGTTGTTGACGATGGATTGGCTGCTGCCGCCTGTCACCGTGCCGTTGAAGGTGATGCTTTTTTCGCCTTTATAGGCGGAGGCGCGTTGCATGTTCACGGCGGCGTTCGCAATCGTGCGATCCGCGTTCAGCGCTTCAAAGTTGGTGGTGGCGTTCACGGCCGTCGCAACGTTGAGCGGACCGGTGCCGAAGGGTTGGTCGCTGTTGAGCACAAAGGTGACGGACTGGTCGCTGGCCGACATCAGGGTCGTCGTGCCGGTATAAGTGTTCGTGCCGTCGATCTGATAGGAGGTGTTGGGGGTCTTCGAGACCGTGGACCCCAGGGTAAGGCCGGCGCCGACGGTGCCGCCGTTGGCAATGGTGCCGGCGAGAACGAGCCTGCTGGTGGCGTTGGCCGCGTTCGCCAGCGTCAGGACGATGCCGGCGGTGCTTCCGGTGGAGATGTCAATATCGCCCAGTGTGACCGTCTTGGCGCTCGCGTTGGTGAGGGTCCGGTTGCTGGAGGAGCTGGGCGTGATTTTGCCGGATACGGTCAGGTTGTTGGTCGCGCTATCGAAGGTCAGGCCGCCGGTCAGCAAGAGCGGGGCGGAGATACGGTTCGTCGCGTCGCTTGCGCCCGAACTGGTGATGGTCGCGCCGCTCAGCGTCAGGCTGCTCGCTCCGGAGGATTGGATGGTAGTCGTGCCGGTGCCCGTGGTGTCGCCCAAGGTCAGGCCGGTCAAAGGGTTTGCCGGAGTGGCGGAAATATCGACCGTGACGTTACCGTTGAAGGGACCACGGACCACGGCCGTGTCGTCGGTGGCCGTGCCCGGGTATTGCCCTTCCGCAAAGGGAGTCCAGTTGGCGGCGGTGTTCCAATCGAGTGTGGCCGTCGTGTTGCTCGTGATGGTGTAGGTTGCTGCCGAGGCGTAAGGAGCGGCCAGGCCGGAAAGGGCCAGGGCGGTGATCGAATTTAAGAGAAGCCGGCGGTGGCAGGGCTTGATTTTAACCGTTTTACGAGGGGCGTTGAATTTGATGTTATTCATGTAGTGGGGTGCAGGGAAAAAGTAGGGTGAATCGCACCGAGAAGTGCGGGGGTAGGGGCGGAGTGCAGTCGGTAGGACTTTGGCAACGAGGTGCGGATAGCGTTCGATAAAAATCAGGATCCGACTGAAGCGGCATCGCGGCGAAGCAAGCTTGGCTTTGATAGGGGTTTACGAGGGCTGGGGCGGTATTGGAGTTAAGTCCGTAAGACAGCGCGAAGGGGGGCTTTCGCTCAGTGGGGGTAGGGGCGAGAACCGATGAAGCACTACGGCAATAGCTACCTGGCGCAAGGAACTCTTACGCCGTTTTCTTGGTGTATAATGACTGAATCCTAAGGTTATGAATCAATAATATACGACGTTTTTTGTTTTTAATGAATGGCTTGCGTGTAAATTAATGGTGAGCGTCTGGCCAGGCGAAGGCGCGCGCAAGCCATATCAGGGCCATCAAGATGAGTGCGGCGCGCCGGCCGCTACGGCGTTAATCGGCCCGAGTGTTCCCCTCTATGGCGCAGGCCTTGCGGTATCGGTGGGAACAAATTCTTAATCGAGAAAGCACGAATGCTTCTTGCACCAACAAGGGCGCATACGGTATTCTAAGGGGGTTGGTTCATTCCAACCGGCAGTTTCAACCAGCCCCGCACCCCTCCACCCCCTTTGTGACCATGTGTCTCGCCGAATTGCTCCGTCCTGCCCTAGCATGTCCGTTTCTCTACGCCTCCATACTCACCGCCGGTGAGCTCAAGGTGGATATTAACCGCGACGGGAAAAATAGCGTGGCCCAGACGGCCACCGGCTACACCCAGTGGACGGCCGCCAATGCGGTCGGCACCGCCAGCAACGGCACCACCGCCATCACCCGCAGCTTCCCCATCGCCGCCACGGGCGAGACCGTCACGGTCGCGTTGTCCATGACTGCGGCGGCGCGAAGCGCCGGAGGCACCGGGCTGACCTACACCTATAATTCCGCCGGCAGTCTCGCCGAAGGGACCAAGCTGGTGAGCGACGGCATCACGGTCGAGCCCTCGGTCGCAAACGCGGGCGGACAGATCCAGATGACCCTCACCGGCCTGGCCGCCGGGGCACACTCGCTGCTCACCTTTCACAACGCCGGCGACTCTCCCGCCCAGCTCGTTTCCATGGCTCCGGTGAAGGCCTACATGAACGATGTCCTTGTCGCCACCGTGATGCCCTCGATTCGTTCGAGTGACATCGCCGCGCCCACGGCCTACTTCACTTTCACCACCACATCACCCGGCGACGTCACCACATTTTTGTTCGAATCCGACGCCACCTCCGCTGCCGTCACGAAAAACGTGGTCCTGAATGGTTTTGAAATCGATACGTCGAACTCCATTCGCATGGCCGGTGCGCCCTCGCCGACGGATGGCAGCCAGCAAGTGGACTCCAACGCGGGCGGCGTCACCCTTTCATGGGCCTCCGCGAGCACGGGGGGCGCCGTCTCCCACGACATCTATTTCGGCACCAGCGCGTCCATCATCAAAGCCGCCACCCGGGCCGCATCCGTTTACATCGGCAATCAGACCGGAAACTCACGGGTGATCCCGGTCACCGATCCAAACATCACCTACTACTGGCGTATCGACGAAATGGATGCGCTGGGCAACATCACCGTCGGCGCCATCTGGTCCTTCCGTCTTCGCCCGAGCGCCATTCCCGATGCCGATGGCTACGGCCAGGCAGTCTTCGTCTGCCTCGGCGGAAAAGACAAGCGCCCCTCCATCATCACCATCCCGCCGCCTGGCCGCGGGTGGAACTACAGCGCGGTGGCACCCGTGATTGGCGAGCGTTGGAACCGGATACTGCGCACCGACGGAGTCGATGTCACTGACGCCACCATCGCGCCGGCGACCACCGAAGGCGGGAGCAAGCTCGGTGTCCTGGCGCTGAAGACCGCCACCAACGTCCCCCTCGTAGATCCCGCCGGGAAGCCGACCCGGGTCAAATTAACCATTCAGATCGAGGTAAAGACCCTCGCGACGGACAAGCCGCGCAGCGAACCCACCATTCACGGCAAAAGCAAAGAAGCGCTGCCGGTCGGGCTGATGGATACCGCCTGGCGCGTCTTTTTGCCGAATAACGCCCTGCGCTTCACCCTGAGCGGACTCGTCCCCGGGCAACCCTACGACCTCTACGGCTATGCGGGAGCGCTGGACCCGGCGATCAACCCCGATGGGGCCAATGACGGCGCACGCTTCACCCTGACGCCCCAAAACATCGTCGCGGGCACCGCGAACACGAGCGAGACCACCGGCGGCTTTTGCGCCAGCATTCAGACCTATAACCCGGAAGCGGATAAGATTTCCATGAGCCCGATTGGAAGCAATTGGGTCCGGCTCTCGACCGTCGCCGACTCCAAGGGGCTGATCAGTTTCACCACAACGAGAAACAGTAACGGCAGGCACTTTGTAAATGGCTTCCAGTTGATCCCGCATCCGAAGCCGTGAGCAAGAGCGCGACGCGCCCCCCGGCCCGAGGTCATCGGTTGCCGGGAGCGGTGTGGTGGCGGATCACGAATGGATAAACCTGTCCCCCGTTTCTGGTCCGGCGGCGGGGGGATGCGGGGTGTAGAACGAATCTTTCCACCACTTGGTATCTTCGCCGGGGGTGGCGGGCTGAAGCTCCTTGAAGCGCGCCTCGTAGCTGCGCCAGACGGCGGCGGTGACGAGTTTTTTAACGAGATCCGGTTCGATGCCGGCGGCGCGGAGCAGATCGCGCAGCCGGGCGGGATCGCGGGTGTTGAGGGTTTTCCCGAGGGCGATGGCGAGTTCGGGGGCGACGGGAGCGACGGGGATGGCCGGTGCGTCAAAAGTGCTGGTCGAGCGAGGAGTGCCCGGAGCGGTCGGGTAAAGCGCGGGAGCAGGCGGTGCTTTGCAGTCCTCGGGTATGAACCTAAAAACCGCAGTTGAAACCAACCGCGGATTGCACCGACTTGCACGGATCAAGACAGCTACGGAATAATCATCTGAAAAACGGAAGTAGAACGTCCTGATTTTCAGAGTTTGAACCGCTAAATGTCGCTAAAGGCCGCTAAATCAAGCACCCGGATAAACATTGGAAAGCTACCTGACTCTCACCCTGTCGGTGAACTCACCTTTGATATTTCCGCCGCATTACGCCAAGCACCCATTGGGTTTAGATTTTCACTTGGCTCTCTGTAGCCCCGACCGGTGGTCGGGGTCTCTGGGAAATGCCTGACCA
>JBEGTN010000328.1:0-5074 GCA_041179405.1 Verrucomicrobiota bacterium | reverse complement strand
TGGCTCGCCGAACTCTATACCCTGCATAATGTCGCGGTGACACTCGCGTCCGAGGGCCAGCCGGATTTTCTCACCGTCCAGCTACCGTTTCTCGATTGGGTTGGCGAGGTGTTCAGTCCGTTTCATCCACCGCACCGGGCCGGGATTAACGCGCGTGATTTCGAGTTTTACCAACACGTCGTCGCGGGGGCCTACCGGCTGGCGGATCTGCTGCTGGCGGATCTGCTCCGTCACTGTGCGATGGATACAAATGTCGTCGTCGTTTCGGATCGTGGCCTGAGTGCCGGTTCCCGTCGGCCGCAAGGTCTGTTCGCCGCCGCCGGGCCCGGGGTTCGCCCTCGGTCGCGGATGAACGAAGCCAGGCTGGCTGACGTGAGCCCTACTGTCCTTGCCTTGTTCGGCCTGCCCAAGGGCGCGGACATGCGCGGCCGTGCCCTTTCTGAAATTCTGACGGCATCCGGCATGCCCGCTGATCGCCCCTCGTGGGATACGATTCCGCCCGCCGCGCCGCCGCCTGTCGCGGGCGCCACTGCTTGCGACGAAGCGCTGCTCCGTCAGTTTGTGGAACGCGGCTATCTGCCCGCTGCGTTGCTCGACGCCGACGCCTCGTCGGACGCGAGCGAGGATCTGAAGCACCGGAATCAATGGAGCCTCGGCGTCGCGTTGATGGAGGGGCAGCAGCCTGAGCGGGCCTTGCCCCATCTGCACGCCTGTTTCCTTGCCGAGCCGGAGTCGGCCCGCTATGCGTTTCACCTCGCGCGTTGCCAGTTTGCCCTCGGACTGGCGGCGGAGGCCGAGCGTTCCGCCGCCATGCTGGCGGACTTTGGCGAAGATGATCTGCGCACCGGCTACTTCCGGGCGGAACTCGCGTTGCTCGCCGGACGGTTTTCCGCCGCGCTGGCGCACGCCGGGCGTGCGCGGCGTGCGCCGGCCCTCGCTCGCGATTGCGACCGGATCAGCCGCACCGCGTTGATCCATCTACGGCGCTTCACCGAAGCGCGGACGTCCTTGGAAGCCGCGCTGCTCATCGAGCCCGAACACGCGCTGCTCCATGCCGGCCTGGCGACGGTGAAATTTCACCAGCGCGACTGGCCGGGCGCGAACGAGGCGGCGCGGCGCGCTTTGGCGCTGGCCCCCGGGCTGGCTTTGGCGGAGCGGATACTGGATAGCATCGCGCGGCGCCATGGCGCCGCGCCCGCCGTCCCGACCGCCGTGTCTTGGTCGGAGCTCACCGCACGTGCGCTTCGACGGGAGCGGTTGCGGGAGGAGAGCGCCGCCCGCGAGCAACATTGGCGCGAGCAACGGCTCCGGACGCGCCAAGTCGTGGTGTCGACGGCGGATACCGATGCCGCCGTCTATCACCTGATTGTTTCGGGCGTGCCGCGCTCCGGAACCTCGCTGATGCTTAGGATGCTCGCCATGTCCGGTTTGCCGGTTCTGACCGACGGTGTGCGGCCGCCCGATGAGCACAATCCTTTCGGTTACTTCGAGTGGGAGCCGGCAAAAAAATTGCCGCACGAGCCGGGTGTCATCACCGAGGCGGCCGGGCACGCGATCAAAGTGGTGTCATCGCTTTTGCCTCACCTTCCTCCCGGTCGGCGTTACCGCGTGCTATTCATGCGCCGCAGCGCGAACGAGATTTTCCGCTCCCAGCAACTCATGTCTGTCTCCATGCACCCGGCGGAGATCGCAGGGCACATCGAGCACACCCTGGCCTGGGCCAGGAATGCTGCGCACATCGAGTTGCTGGAGGTGCCGTTTGCCGACCTCGTGCGTGGCGACGCGGCGTTGCTCGAGCGCATAACCTGCTTTGTGGGGCCGGCCCGTTTAAAGCGTCCGGCCGCCATGCTTCGAGCGATCGAACCGGAGCTTTATCATCAACGACTGGAGGAGTTGCCTCATGTCTGATGCCTCGGCCATCGTTTCTGAAACCGTGCGCCCGCCTTGGCCGGACGAGCTTCGTCGTTTCCAGAAACACTTTTCGGTCCGGCCGATCACGCCGACATCCCGGCTGCTCTGGCGGCGCGTCCTGGTCGACGGCGAATACGAACGGCTCGCGGGCGGTGCCTCGCTCGCCGAGTTCGCGCCCGGCCAAGGCCGGCTGGAGTTGACGGTGCGCCCCGAGTGGGAGTCGCAGCCGGCCACCATGCGCTTGATCGAGTGCGCACTCGATCAAGCCCGCACTCAAGATTGGCAAAGCGTGGTTGCCCAGGTGGCGGCCGACACCCCGCTGGCCGCGCAGCTTGAAGCTGCTGGGTTCGTGGCCCGAAGTTATCCCGAGGTCTGGAACCTATCGGTGGCCGGGGCGATTGCCGCGCGGCGACCGACGATCGAGCGCACCTTGAAACGGAACCCCATCCACGTCAGGGCGATCGACGAGTCTAACCTGGCTGCCGCCCGGACGATTTGCACGGCGCTGGGCCTTTTGGAGGCGGAACGCGTGCAGCTACAAAATACTCAGCACGAGGGCATCGATCCGCGATTTTCGTTTCTGGCAGGCGCGTCGGACCGCCCCGACGGCATTGCGCTCTGCCGGCGCTTGGGTGCTCGGCTTTATCTGGAGGTGCTGGCGCTCAACCCGGCGATGTCCCATCCGGCTGCGGCAACTGTGGGCGCGTTGCTTAAGGCAGTGTTTCTTGGCGCGCAGGACGCCGCTATCGACGAGATTCAGTGCGCGCTTACGCCGACCAAGGCGTGGCCCGTGCTTGCGTTGCTCCGGCGTGGCGGCGGCGTGCGGGTGAGCCGCCAAGTCGTGTTCGATTGGCGCAATTCTGCTTCAGGCCGTGCGACCGCTCCCCGAGCTTTTCCTTGCTAGGCCGCCCCGCAAAGGCTTCGTTAAACCCTTTTCGTCACCATGAAAATCCTCGTCGCCGATAAGATCTCACCAAAGGGCGTTGCCTTCCTGCGTCAGCAGCCGGGCTTTGAAGTCATCGAGGCCTACGGCTCCTCTCCCGCCCAGGTGTTGGAGTTGGTCAAAGATGTGCATGCGATCGCCGTCCGCTCGGAGACGAAGATCTCCCGCGAGGTATTCGCCGCCGCGCCGCACTTGAAGGTCGTGGGCCGCGCCGGCGTCGGCGTGGACAACGTCGATGTCGATGCCGCCACCGAGCGCGGCGTCGTCGTCATGAATACCCCGGGGGGCAACACGATCTCGACCGCCGAGCTCACCTTTACACACATCCTGTGCTGCGCCCGTCCCATCGCTCAGGGTGCGGCATCCATGAAGGCCGGCAGCTGGGATCGCAAGACGCTCAGCGGTGTCGAGCTTCTCCGGAAGAACATCGGCATCATCGGCCTCGGCCGTATCGGCAGTGAGGTCGCCAAGCGCGCCCAGGCCTTTGGCATGAAGGTCCTCGCTTACGATCCCTATCTCACGCCTGCTCGCGCCGCCGCCATGCAGGTGGAGTCCGTATCGCTCGATGCCCTTTTGGCCGGTTCCGACTACATCACGGTTCACATGCCGCTGACCGACGAGACCAACAATATGATCGACGAGGCGGCACTCGCGAAGTGCAAGAAGGGCGTCCGCATCGTCAATTGCGCCCGCGGTGGCATCGTCAACGAGAAGGCTCTCGTTGCCGCCCTTAAGAGCGGCCAGGTCGGCGCCGCCGGCCTCGATGTTTTCGAGACCGAGCCCCTCCCCAAGGACAGCGAGCTTCGTTCCGCACCCAATATCGTGCTCACTCCTCATATTGCCGCCTCCACCTCCGAGGCACAGGAGTCGGTCGGCATTGAGATCGCCGAGCAGATCGCCGACGTGCTCCTGCACGGCGCGGTCCGCAACGCCGTCAACCTGCCTTCGATGGACGCCGCCGCCGCCAAGGTCGTCGCGCCCCACCTCGACCTCGCCGCCAAACTCGGCACCCTCGTGCAACAGATCGCGCCCAAGCAGATCGCGAAACTGCGCGTCGTTTATCAGGGCAAGGTCGCCGAGCTCGACGTCAACGCCATCACCCGCGCCCTCCAGTGCGGCTTCCTGCGCCGTATCAGCGGCGACGGTGTGAACGCGGTCAACGCCCCCACCTTTATCCAGCGCCTCGGCCTCGCCTTTGAGGTCGTGAAGAGCAGCGACGCCGGCGACTACACCGATCTCATCGAGGTCGAGGCCACGGCCGGCGACGGCACCGTGCACAGCGCGCGCGGCACGCTCATCGGCAAGAGCAACTCCCCCCGCATCGTCGGCATCAACGGCCGCGAGGTCGAGGTCGCCGCCGAGGGCTCGCTCCTCGTGCTCGAGAACAACGACCAGCCCGGCATGGTCGGCGCGGTCGGCACCCTGCTCGGCAACGACAAGGTCAACATCGCCGACATGTCGCTCTCGCGCCTCACCCCCGGCGGCACCGCCTACATGGTGGTGCGTGTCGATCACGAGCCCAGCGCGGCGGCCCGCGACGCCATCAAGGCCAACTCCGCCATCAAGCTGGCGAAGTTCGTGCAGCTCTGAGCTCCATTCAGTGGGTAGGGCGGGACCGCTGGGCCTGCCGCGAATGCCGCAGGGTATTCGCCGCGTGACCGGCGCGCCCAGCGGTCGCGCCCTACCTCACAATCCTCCTCATGCTGATCCCGCTCCTCCTTGCCGCCGTCGTTGGCTACCTGCTCGGGTCCTTGCCCTTCGGGTGGCTGATCGCGCGCAAATTCGGGATCAACATCTTCGAGCACGGCTCGAAGAACCCCGGCGCGACGAACGTGAAGCGCGTGCTCGGCGGCATGTTTGGCAAAAAGGGCAAACGCGCTGGTGATCTGGCGTTTTTCCTCGATGCGCTGAAGGGCGCGGCGGCGGCGGGGTGGCCAATTTTTCTACATGGCGACTATACGTGGCAAATGCAGATCACCGGCCTGATCTTCGCCCTCCTCGGCCACAGCTTCTCCTGCTGGACTCGTTTCAAGGGCGGCAAGGGCGTCGCCACCTCGGCTGGCGGGCTCTTCGTTTTGCTCCCGTTGCCCACCCTGTTCGCCCTCGTTGCCTGGATCGTGGTTTTCCAGGTCTCCCGCTACGTCTCGCTCGCGTCCATCGTCGCCGCGTTCGTGCTGCCCGCCGCCGCGTGGATTCTCGATGCGCCGACCGCCTTTTCAG
>JBEGTN010000327.1:0-7843 GCA_041179405.1 Verrucomicrobiota bacterium | reverse complement strand
CACGAGTTACTTAAAGACGTTCTCAAACGCACCAGCGCTAAACAGATATCGGCGGAGATGGGGCTGTCGTTGTCTTTGATTTATAAATGGGCCGAGCCGCCGGGGGATGCCGCAGGCAGCGGGGCGAGCAATCCGCTGGACCGGATCGACCAACTTCTGAAGGCGACCAACGACGCCCGCATCGCGCAATGGGTGAGCGAACGGGCCGGTGGTTTTTTCATCCTGAATCCTCCGGCCCGCTCTTCCGGCCAGGCCCTGGTGCCGGCGACGAACGAAATTGTAAACGACTTCGCGCAGTTACTCGGAGCGATCGCGACTGCGAGCGCGGACCAACAGGTGACGGCGGCGGAGGCGAAGGCCATCCGGGCGCGCTGGGAGGAGCTGAAAAGCGCGACGGAGGGCTTCGTGCAATCGGCGGAGAAGGGGGCGTTCCGCGATCACCGAAACGGCTCCGCTGGGACTGCGCACGCCGCTAAACGCTAGGATGCTGCGTTTCGGAGCGCGATTCGTGCAGGCTTGCGTGCCGGACACGCGAACGCTGTCTTTTCCCAACTGAATGCCGGCAATCACGAGCAGCTCTACGGATTACTTGATATTCGCCCTCCTGGTGGGATGCGCGGTCGCGTTGCTGGCTTGGCGGTTGCGGCGGATGACGCCCCGTGCCTACTTTCGCAGACAATTCTGGCTGGTGTTGATCGCGGTTGTGATCGGCGGGTGCTATGCGGTGGAGGATATGGTCAGCCGCCCGCAGGTTCAGGTGGTGATGTTATTGGAGGGTATCGCCCCGACCTATGCCGATGAGCTCATGCGCATGGGGCACGCAGAGTTGCTTCCGGAGACAGCCGAAAAAGATCCCCGCTATCTTGCCATTATCGAGGCGGAAAAACGGTGGGTGACGCTGAATCCGCTGGTGAGCGACATCTATACCTTCCGCAAGCGCTCGGACGGGGTCGTCTACCTCATGGTCGACGCCGAGACGGACTATAATCATGATCATATGATAGCTGGCGACCGGGAGGCACGCACCCGCCCCGGAGAGGTGTATCCCGATGCCAGCGCGGAGTTGTTGCGCGCCTTCGCCGGGGAGAAGGTTTTAATGAAGCGCCCGGTGACCGATCGCTGGGGCACCTGGGTGAGCGTCTATGTGCCGATGTTGGATAAAAACGGCAAGGTCGAGGCGGTGCTGGGAGTGGATTACGACGCTGAGCTTTGGTCCAAGGAAATGACGAATCAGCGCCGCATTGGGTTGGCCTTGCTGGCAGGACTGTTGGTGATCCTCTGCGGCAGCGCGGCGGCTTTGGCGGTCAACCGCTCCCAATTGCTGGCGCGTATCGAAGCGGAGGAAAAACTGCGCGAGGCGGAATCGCGGTTGCATGCGATGCTGGATCATCTGCCTTTCGCATTATGGCTGATGGGGCCTGGCGGGGACTGCGTGGCGCATAATCCGCTGGCCGCCGAGACCCGCGGAGTGCGTATCGGGGCGACGTTTTTCGAGATGCGTTTCGGTAACCTGGAGCGCAAGATTCTGGCGAGCGATGTGGCGCGCGCGCGCGCGGGAGACGTCGTTACGCGTGACGTTACCCGGGATATCGCCGGGGATCGCCGGCACTGTGTGCAGTTTCTCGCGCCCGTGCCTGAGTTGGCCGGAGGCATAGGGCTGGTGGTCGTGGAACTGGACGCCACCGACCGGGTGGAGGCTGAGCTTCGTCGCAACGAATCCGAACGCCGTCTGGCCCTGCATGTCGAGCAGACCCCGCTGGCCTACCTGGAGTGGGACGAGAACCTGCGCATCTTGCGGTGGAACCCGGCGGCCGAGCAGTTGTTCGGCTACAGTTCAGAGGAGGCCTTGGGGCAGTCGGTTGAGGAGCTGATCATACCTGAGGCGGGGAGAGAGGAGGTGCGCAAGGTCAGCCGTTTGCTGCTCTCGCAGAAAGGCGGCCAGCGTTGCAGCAACGAGAACCGCACCAAGGACGGTCGCATCATCTTTTGCGAGTGGCACAATACTCCGTTGATCGACGAGACCGGCCGGGTGATCGCAGTCGCCTCCCATGCGCAGAACGTGACCGACCGCATGGAGATGGAGTCCCGCCTGCGTCAGACTCAGAAGCTGGAGTCGATGGGGCAGCTCGCGGGCGGCGTGGCGCACGAGTTTAACAACCTGCTCACGCCGATGCTGGTGCAAATCGGTTTGGTGAGTTCAGTTTATGCCGAAGATGCGCGCCTGCTCGGTATGCTAAAGCCGGTCGAAGAAGCGATCGCCCAGGCGGCGCAGCTCAACCAGCGCATCCTCGCCGTCGGCCGTCGCAGCGCCGAAGTGGTCTTGCCCGCCAAGCTCAATCCGCTGGTTGAGAACGCCCTCGATTTGCTCCGTCAGACGCTGGATCGCCGCATCGAGCTGCGGCTAAAGCTGCGCAACGACCTGCCGATGGTGCCGGTGACCAAGGAGGCGATCATGCAGGTGGTGATGAACCTGACCCTCAACGCCCGCGACACCTTGCTGGACAAATTCAACGGGAACGTGAATCCCGGCTGGGCTCCCAGTCTGACCATCGCCACTGACCTCGTGGACAGTGCGCCAGCCGCCGCCCCCGAGGCGCTGCGCGGGTCCGGTCGCTGCGTGTTGCTGAGCTTTCACGACAACGGCAACGGCATGAATGACGACGTGCGCCGGAAACTGTTCGAGCCGTTTTTCACCACCAAGGCGCCGGGCAAGGGCACCGGGCTCGGGTTGGCCGTGGTCTGGAACGCGATTGATGCGCTCGGCGGTTTCATCGATCTGGAGAGTGTCGAGGGTGAGGGCACCGTTTTCCATATTTATCTGCCGATCTCCCGCACCGATGTGGCACCCGCCCAATTCGACTCTCCCCTGGCATTGCGAAACACCGTCACGGCCAAAGGCCCCTCCCTGCGAATCCTGTGGGTGGAGGATAATCAACTGGTGCGCGAAACTTTTTCCGAAGTGCTGGTCCGTGCAGGGCACTCGGTGGAGACCGCCTCTGACGGCCAGGAGGGACTGGAGAAGCTTCTGGCGGCGAAGGGCAAACCCTACGATGTGCTCTTGCTCGATTTGAACATGCCCTTGGTTTCCGGCCGTGAAGTGTTGATCCGGATAAAGGGTCAGGGTCTGGCCCGGGCGGTCGTCGTTGTGAGCGGTCTAGCTGATTCGGGTGAGAACACCGATCTCGGCACGCTCGGGGCAAATCTACTCCTGCGCAAACCGATCGGCATGCAGGAACTGCTCCGCGCGGTGGCTGACGTGACCCGTAAAACCACAGTGACTTGAGGCCCGGCCGCGAGCGGACCGCCCCCGTCTTTTAACGGGAGAGCAGGGCGGCGCGGCGCAAATCGAGGGTATGCCGGCTCTCGGGCGGGAACTCGACGCGGGGGATATAGCGCGCCTCGCCCAGGGTGTGCGGCCAGGTCTCCCAACGCTCGGCCCGGCGCGCGGCCGCCTCGGTGGCGTCGGCGGGACGGGCGGTGTAGGGGATGTGGCCGGGGTTCCAGACATGCCAGCGCGCCGCAGCGGTGACGGTCAGCGTGGTCTTGTCCACCCATTCGAGGAGCAGGGGGGCGTTCACCGGGCAATGCGGTTGCAGCGCGGGTTGCAGGAAAAACGCGCGGTAGCGGATGCCGGCGGCCGCGCCGCCGTCGGCCGGACGGAAGGCGCAGGGGTAGCCGTTGACGAGGAGCAGTCCGTGGTCGAGCGCGGCGGCGTCGGAAACCCAGGCTTCGAGACGATCCATGCACGCATCGACGGTGCGGGCGACGCCGCCCGCGTTCGGTGATTCGCCGAGCAGCGGCCAAGCCTCCAGGGCCTGGCGAAAGCCCAGTTGAAACGGCACCGAGGCGGGCGCGGGCGCGTCTTTGGCCGCATCCGGCGCGAAGGCCGGGGTATAGACGAGGTCGAGGGCGCCGACCTTCGGGAAGCGCCACTCCCAGAGCTGGCGCAGCCAGTCGGACTCGAACGGCAGGCCGTGGGCGCGCAGGTCGGCGCAGACGGCGGCGAGGTCGTCCCACACGAAGGCGGGCAGGAAAAACCGATCATGCAGCTCACCCTGCCAGCGGATAAATGGCGTGCTCAACGGGGAGGCGGCGAGTCGCGCCAGGATGGCGCGGATGAACAGCGCGGCGAGGCTTTGCGCGGCAGGTTCGGGATGGGTCTCGAAGGCGCGGAACTCCACCAGGCCGAGACGGCCGTTGCCCGCGAAGGGATTCCAGAGCTTGTCCACGCTTATCTCGGCGCGGTGGGTGTTGCCCGAGCGATCCATGAGCAGGTCGCGGAAAAGCAGGTCGTAGAGGGCGAGGTTGTAGGGCGAGCCGAGGCGGGTGGCGCCATCGCAGGCGATCTCGAGTTCGTAGAGCGCCTCGTAGGTGCTCTCGTCGATGCGCGGGGCCTGCGAACTCGGCCCCATGTAGAGACCGCTGAATGCGTAGCTCAGCGCGGGGTGATGCTGGAAATAGCGGATGACCGAAGGCAGCAGCGCCGGGTGCAGAAAAAACGGCGAGGTCTCGGGCGCGGGTCCGCCGAAAACGAGATGCGCGCCGCCACCGGTGCCGACCGCACGGCCGTTGAACTGGTATTTCCGCGCGCACAGTCCGACGGAGGCGGCCGCCTCGTAGAGCTGGTGCAGTTGCACGTCGTAGGCCTGCCAGTCCGCGCACGGGGCGAGGTTGATCTCGATGACTCCGGGATCGGAGGCGAAGCCGATGGTGGGCAGTCGCGTGGAGTCGTAGGGCGGGGCGTAACCAGCCAGAATGACATCCTCAAGTCCCGCGACCTCGATGGCGTGCTCGATCACGGGGATGAGCGCCAGGTAGGCGTCGAGCAGCAGGGGCGGGATGAAAATCGTGACGGTGCCGTCGAGCAGTTCGGCGGTGAGGGCGCGGCGCAGGCGGTTTTCACCGAGCTGATCCAGCGGCAGGCGCAGTCCGGCGAGGCTGTCACCGGGGCTGAGGCGAATCGGATCGGCGTCGAGATCGGCGCTCCAATCGTCGGTGGAGAAAGTTTTGCCATCGTGGTCAAGAGGCACGACCCAGCCGTGGCTCGCGCCTTCCAGCTCTGCGACCGGGCGGGCGGCGGAGGCGGGCAGTTTGAGTTTGGCGAGCAAGGCCTTGATGACCCGAGAGGTGTCGGCGAGCGTATGTTTGCCCGGCGAGCCGTCGCGTTTGAGACGGCTCGGGTCGCGCCAAAGCACCTGGCCATCGCCCCGCCATTGGAGGAGCAGGCACCAGCGGGGCAAGGGCTCGCCGGGATAGTGTTTGCCGGAGGTGTGAAGCAGCACCGAGCCCGGGTAGGTGCGCGAGAGCAAGGCGTGGGCGAAGCGGCGGGCGAGACCAAGCTTGGTCGGGCCGAGCGCGGCGGTCTGCCACTCCGCGCCCTCGGGCAGGAGCGGCACGAAGGTGGGCTCGCCGCCCATCGTCAGTCCGACCTCGCGCGCGGAGAGGGTTTTCTCAACCGCCGAGGCGCAGGCTGCGAGGGCGGGGAGTTGTTCGATGCTTGGGCTTTTCATGGGGGAGGGAGGCTCAGGATATTTTTTCGACCACCACCTCGGTATGGAGGGTGGAGCCGACGGGATCGCGGGCGTAGAGGTGGCCCTGGATGGGATTGACGGATTCGGCGACGGCGGCGTGCGCTACGGGGATGAATGTGGTGTCGCACCAGATGCCGTGCGTTGGATCAAGCGCGCGCCAGCCTGCGCCCGGAAGGTAAACCTCGGCCCAGGCATGCATGGCGCCGATGGCGCGGCTCTCCTCGCCGGACGGGGCGTAGAGGTAGCCGCTGACAAAACGGGCCGCGATGCCGAGCGTCCGGCACAGTTCGATGAAGAGCACCGCGTAGTCGCGGCAGGCGCCCCCGCCCAGCGCGATGGTGACGAGCGAAGGTTGAATGCCCTGCTCCTCGCGGCGCAGGTAGCCGAGCTGAAGGAAAAGCAGTTGATTCAAGGCGCTGATAAAAGGAACGGTCTCGGTCGGCCGCTCGAAGAAGCGTTTATCCAGCCAGGCGAGCAGCGCCTCTTGGGTCTCTGCATAGGGCGGGGCGAGGTATGCGCCCAGGGACAGGATTTCGTCGGCCTTATACGTGAACGGGAAGGAGATCGCCGCAGCGTCGAGGATGAAGTCGAAGGGGTTGACCTGGGAGTTTTCGACTTCGAAGGTCGATTGGATACTGAGCTCCGCCGCCTCGCCGGAGAAATAGGCGCAGTCGGCGTCGTTGTCATGAGCGTCGCGCAAGGAGGCGAGTTTTGCGTGCGGGGTGATCAACAACTCGTGGTGCAGCAATCGCTGGTGGGCGGTGGTGCGCGGTCGCAGGAAGAGCAGATGAGGCGCGAAATCGACGGCTCGAGGGTATCGGTAGTTGGTCTTATGGGTGACGCGAAGCCTCATGTGGGGTGCAGGCGTTGAGCAGGTGGCCTGCCAAAGCAAGCGTCGCGGGCCGCTTGCTGGGGCGGATTTGTTTGCAAGCCCCCGCCAAGCTCCTTGCCTGCGCAGGATGCGGCCGAATGACGTCAATTTGTATCTGGTAGGTTTTATGGGCACCGGGAAGACCACGGTTTCGCGTATCGTCTCGGCCCGCCTCGGGCATCGTTGGCTGGACAGCGACCACGAAATCGAGCGGATGCAGGGCCGGACGATCTCGGATATTTTCGCGAAAGAGGGCGAGGCCGCCTTCCGTCGCATGGAGCGAGATTTTATTGAAAACAGCCACCCTCCGCAAGGCACCGTGGTGGCCTGCGGCGGCGGACTGGTGGTGCAGCCCGGCATGCTGGCCGAGCTGCAAAAGCGCGGCGTGGTCATCTGCCTGCATGCCACCGTAGAAACCATCCTGCGCCGCACCGCGCACAGCCGGGCGCGGCCGCTCCTCAATGTCGAGGACCCGGAGCAGCGGGTGCGCGAGCTCTATGCGGTGCGCGAGCCGATCTATCGCAATGCCGGCAGCGTGATCCTGACCGACAACAGGCCTCAACTCGAGGTCGTGCAGCATGTGCTGCGCGTTTACCGGCGTGATTCGGTGGATTTTATCCGTGCGCGCGGCGTTAGTTTTCCGGGGAAAAATGCCTGAGTCATCCGGCACCGTTTTGCGTGAACAGGTGCGGACACGGCTCCGTGCGCTGGGCTTTGACGCGGTGCGCTTCGCCCGGGCCGAGCCTGCCTTCGGCGAGGGGTTGGACGCCTGGCTGGCGGCCGGCCACCACGCCGACATGGCCTGGCTGGAGCGCGGCGCGGCCAAGCGCGGCGACCCCGCACTCGTTCTGCCGGGGGTGCGCACCGTGATTATGCTCGGGGTGAATTACGCCCCGAAGGAAGGGACTGAAAAAACGCCGGCTTCCGAACCGGCTCCGCGCTGGGCAAGATATTCGCAGTATTCGGATTATCATGACACCATAAAAACTGCGCTGGTCCGCGCCGGAGCGGTGTTGGAGGAGATTGGCGGCATGGGGCGGGATGACCACCGCTACTACGTTGATACCGGACCGGTCCTGGAGCGCGGTTGGGCGGCCCGGGCGGGGCTGGGTTTCGCCGGTAAAAATGCGATGCTGATCTCGCGTGAATACGGCAACTGGCTCTTCCTCGCCTGCGTGCTCACCCGGCTGGACCTGCCGCCGGACGCACCCTTGCCGGGCAAGCCGCCCGCCGCCACCGGCACGCACGCCGGTCAGCTCTGCGGCAAATGCACACGGTGTCTGGACGCGTGCCCCACGGCGGCTTTCACCGCCCCGGGTGTCATCGACGCGCGCCGTTGCGTGAGTTATCAGACGATCGAGAACAAAGGCGTTATTCCTCGCGAGTTACGGGCCGGCATCGGCGACCGCATCTACGGGTGCGATACCTGCCTGGAGGTCTG
>JBEGTN010000326.1:0-9995 GCA_041179405.1 Verrucomicrobiota bacterium | reverse complement strand
GGCAAGATGCCGATCTCGCCCTCGAGCGTGGGGATGACCACGGAGTCGATGGTGTCGGAGTAAACCCGGGCTTCGGGAGTAACGATTTCGAGAGTAAGCATGGGCAAAGGGCTGAAGGCCTAAAGAGCTGAAAAGCTGAATTATGGGCGAGGTCGAAAGGCTGGAGGGTTCCTAATCGTTAAGCCTTTCAGTTTTTAGCCTTTTACTTCTTGGCGGAGGCGGCGAGCACCTCGTCGATGCCGCCCTTCATGTAAAAATCACCTTCGGCGACGTGGTCGAGCTCGCCGGAGAGGATCATCTTGAAGCCACGGATGGTGTCCTTGACGGGCACGTATTTGCCGGGGGCGCCGGTGAATACTTCGGCCACGGTGAAGGGTTGGGAGAGGAAGCGCTGGATCTTGCGGGCGCGGTAAACGGTCTGCTTGTCCTCGGGGGAGAGTTCGTCGAGACCGAGAATCGCGATGATGTCCTGAAGGTCCTTGTAGCGCTGGAGGACTCGCTGCACTTCACGGGCGACTTGGTAGTGCTCGTCACCGACGATGGAGGGCTCAAGGGCCTTCGAGACGGAGGAGAGCGGATCCACGGCGGGATAAATACCAAGCTCGGCGATGGAGCGCTCCAACACGATGGTGGAGTCCAAGTGGGCGAAGGTGTTCGCGGGAGCCGGGTCGGTCAAGTCGTCGGCGGGAACGTAAACGGCTTGGAAGGAGGTGATGGAACCCTTCTTGGTCGAGGTGATGCGCTCCTGGAGGAGGCCCATCTCGGAGGACAGGGTGGGCTGGTAACCTACGGCGGAAGGTGAGCGACCGAGGAGGGCGGACACTTCGGAACCGGCCTGCGAGAAACGGAAGATGTTATCAACGAAGAGAAGCACGTCCTGGTTCTTCTCGTCGCGGAAATACTCGGTCATCGCGAGGGCGGAGAGGGCGACGCGCATACGGGCACCCGGGGGCTCGTTCATCTGGCCGTAAACGAGGGCCACCTTGGACTCGCCGAGGTTGTCCTGCTTGATAACGCCGGCTTCGGACATCTCGTGGTAAAGATCGTTGCCCTCACGGGAACGCTCGCCGACACCGGCGAACACGGAGTAACCACCGTGAGCCTTGGCAATGTTGTTGATAAGCTCCATGATCACCACGGTCTTGCCCACGCCGGCGCCGCCGAAGGCGCCGACTTTGCCGCCCTTGGTGAAGGGGGCGATGAGGTCGATGACCTTGATGCCGGTCTCGAGGATGTCGGCCTTGGTGTCTTGATCGACCAACGCGGGAGCGGCGCGGTGAATGGGATATTTCTTAACGGAGTTCACCGGGCCCTTGCCGTCAACGACGTCGCCGGTGACGTTAAAAATGCGGCCGAGGATGCAGTCGCCAACGGGCACGGAAATGGGCGCGCCGGTATCGAGAACGCTCATTCCGCGCGAGAGGCCCTCGGAGGAGGACATGGCGATGGTGCGCACGACGCCATCACCGAGATGCTGCTGGATCTCGAGGGTCAGCTTCTCCTGGCGACCGGAGACAGTGAACTCGATGGTGAGCGCCTGATAGATGGGCGGGATGGCGCCGTCAGAGAACTTAACGTCAACGACAGGGCCGATGACTTGGACGATTTTACCGGTGTTGCTCATTTGAAAAAGGGGGGGCGGATTAACTTGCGGGAGGGTTTGTAGTGGAAAAGTGTTACGAAGTCGCGACCTGGGCGGCGGAGATCTCAAGGATCTCGGCGGTGATGGCGGCCTGGCGGGCTTTGTTATATTCCAGGGTGAGATCACCAAGGAGTTTGGTAGCGTTATCCTTGGCGGTCTTCATCGCGACCATGCGGGCCGAGTGCTCGGAGGCGCGGGCGGAGAGGACAAGCTGGTAAACGTGACGGTTTACGTAGAACGGTATCAGGGCCTCCAAAACTTCGGCGGCACCGGGCTCGAACAGCATGTCGCGGTCATCCACGGTCGCGGCTGGCGCGCCGCCGTCGGTCTGGGCGCTGGCGAGAAACTCGGCGAGGCTGGCCAGAGGAAGCACAGGGCGGACCTGCGATTCTTGAACGAGGGTGTTTTTAAAGCGCGGATAGATAACCTCGATCGAGTCGATCTCGCCGGCGAGATAAGCCTTCACCATCAACTCAACGGCGACCTTTACTTCACTGAACGCGAGTTTGTCCGAAACGTGGAAATCGGCGACGAGGTCACGCTTATTGCGAGCGAGGAACTGGGCACCCTTGCGACCGATGGCGTAATACTTGGCCGGGGTCTTGATCTCGGCGACGAGCTTGAAAAGATTCGCGTTGAGAGGACCGCAAAGACCCTTGTCGGTGGTGACGAGGAGAATGCCGCGAGTCTTGATCTCACGCTGGACGAGAAACGGGTGTTGCACCTCAGCCAGACGCGGGGCGAGGCGGGCGAGCATCTTCGCCATGAGCTGGGCGTAGGCCCGGCCGGCGAGAGCGGCCTGCTGCGCCTTCTTCATCTTCGACGCAGCCACCAGCTCCATCGCCTTGGTGATCTGGCGGGTGTTTTTAACCGACTTGATGCGGCGGCGGATATCGCGTGTAGAGGCCATGTTAGATCAGAAGTTGGGCCACAAAAGGCACAGAAGGCGCAAAGGGATCAAAGCGCGGGTCTGTTTTTTGCGTTTTTGCGGCTAACTCGGTTCAGGGTTTAGGCGGCGGTGGACTTCCAGGCGTCGAGGGCGGCGATGATCTTGGCCTCGATATCCTTATCGAGGGCGGCCTTGGTGCGAATCTCGGTGAGGAGGGCGTCTTGGCGGGTTTTAAAGAACTCGCGGATGGAAGCGGCGGTGGCGGTGACCTTCTTAAGGTCAACACCGTCGTAGTAACCCTTTTGCAGGGCGTAGATGGTGACGGCCTGGAGTTCGATGGTGATGGGGCTGAACGCGGGCTGCTTGAAGAGCTCCACGATGCGGCAACCGCGGTCGAGCTGGGCCTTGGTCTTGGCATCGAGATCGGAGCCGAACTGGGCGAAAGCGGCCAACTCGCGGAACTGGGCGAGCTCGCCCTTGAGTTTGCCACCGACTTGCTTGGTGACCTTGATCTGGGCGGCGGAACCGACACGCGAGACGGAGAGACCGACGGAAACGGCAGGGCGGATGCCTTGGTTGAAGAGATCGGTCTCGAGGAAGATCTGACCGTCGGTGATCGAGATCACGTTGGTCGGAATGTAGGCGGATACGTCGCCGGCGAGAGTCTCGATGATGGGCAGCGCGGTGAGCGAGCCCTTGCCGTCGAGGCGGGCGGAGCGCTCGAGGAGGCGGGAGTGCAGATAGAATACGTCGCCAGGATAGGCTTCGCGACCGGAGGGGCGCTTCAGGATAAGCGAGATCTGGCGGTAGGCGACGGCGTGCTTGGAGAGGTCATCGAACACGATGAGGGCATCCATGCCGTTTTCCATGAACCACTCGCCGATGGCGGCGCCGGAGAAGGGGGCGAGGTATTGGTTGGCGGCGTTATCGGCGGCGGGAGCGGCGACGATGACGGTGAACTCCATCGCGCCGGCAGCCTCGAGGGCTGCGATAGTGCGGACGATGTTGGAGTTCTTCTGGCCGATGGCAGTGTAGATGGAGTAAACGGGGCGGAACTTCGGATCGCCCGAGGCGAGGCCGACGCGGTTGATCTGCGCCTGATTGATGATGGTATCGATCGCGATGGTGGTCTTGCCGGTGCCACGGTCGCCGATGATGAGCTCGCGCTGGCCGCGACCGATCGGGATCATGGAGTCGATGGCCTGGATGCCGGTGAAGAGCGGCTGGCTGACCGATTTACGGACCATGATGCCGGGGGCGATCTTCTCAACGGGGTAGAATTCGGTGGAGGCGATGGGGCCTTTGCCGTCCACGGGATTGCCGAGGGCGTCAACGACGCGGCCGAGCAAACCCTTGCCGACGGGAACGGAGAGGAGCTTGCCGGTGGTCTGCACCTCGTCGCCCTGCTTGAGCTGGGAAACGTCGCCGAGGACGACGCAGCCGACCTCGTCTTCACCGAGATTGAGGGCGATGCCGATAACGCCGCCGGGGAAGGCGACCATCTCGTTATACATCACCTCGGAGAGGCCATCCACCTTGGCGACGCCGTCGGCGACGGTGGTGATGACGCCGGTGTTTTTGCGCACGGCTTTGGAGGAGAGCTTGGCGATCTGGGATTCGATTTGGGCGAGGACGGTGCTCATTTTTGGAAAGGCTCGGGAAGCGGAGGGTTTTAAGAAGAGAGATTAAATGGGTGGACTTGACTCAGGAGGCGGCGGCGAGCGCACCCAGCTGAGAGGCAACAGAGGACTCGTAGATATCATCGCCGATACGAACCCGCAGGCCGGCCAGCAGCGCCGGGTTGGAGCTGGAAACCGTGGTCACGGGCCGGCCATAGCGCTTGCCAAGACTGGCGGCGATGGCGGCGAGCGCGTCGGCACCGACCGGCCCGGCGTGTTCGACACGGGCTTCACCCTTCGCGATTTCGGTCGCGATGAGTTTCCGATAGGCTTGGAGCACGAGGGTGAATTTCAGCGGCGGGTTTTTCTCCAAACTGGCGAGCACGCCGGCGACCCGTTCGGCGGATACACAGCCGTCAACAAGACTGAGCTCAACGAGCTGCTTGGCGTAAACGCGGATTTTGGCGGGAATGGCGGCCATGGTAATTAGTCGGTGAAAAATCGATGCGGCGCGGGCCCGTGGGTAACTTAGACGCTGGTGAGTTCGCGAGTGGCGGTCTCGTTATAAGAAGCGCGGTCGGCGTCGGTGAGGCGCTTGGCCAGGACGCGTTCGGTCGTGGCGACGACGAGGCGGGCGATCTCCGTGCGGGCGTCGGCGAGCATTTTCTGATGCTCCAATTGGATGGCTTGCTGCGCCTTGGTGATGAGCCCGTTGGCGCGCTCGGTGGCGGCGGCGGCCTCGCGGTCGGCAAGATCTTTGGCGGCCTTGCGGGCCTCTTCGATAATTTTGCTGGCCTCTACTTGGGCGCTCTTGAGCTGGGCGGCGGTTTGCTGTTGGGCGGCCTCAAGCTTGGCCTTCATCTCCTCGGCGTATTTAAGACCGTCGGCGATCTTGTGCTGACGCTCGTCAAGGGTGGCGAGCACCGGCTTGAAGGCGAACCTCCAAAGAACGAACGCCACGATGCTGAAGCTGACGACCTGCGCCAGAATCAGGGGCACGCTGATGCCAAAGTTTTCCGTGATCTGGGTGAGCGCGCTCGGGGCCTCGCCGTGAGCCGCGACTGTTTCAACGGCGTGCTCGGTGATCTGAGCAAGAGGGAGCAGAAAGGAGGTCATGGAAGGTAAAGCGGGCGGGTGGGACAAAAATAGAGCCGCGCCGACGCAAGGTGTGTCGGCGCGGAAACGAACAATTACTTACCGAGGAACAGCGAGTAGAAGGCAACGGCTTCGGCCAGCGCCATACCGATGATGGACTGAACGAGGATCTTGCCGGACGCGCCGGGGTTACGGCCAACGGCTTCGACGGCCTTGGTGCCGACGAGACCTACGCCAATGGCGGCGGCGAGACAGCCGAACGCGCCTTGAATGCTACCGCTGATTTCTGCGATGGGGAGGGACATGATGATGTGTGGTTTTTGGTTGGATTTCCGCCGTGCGCACGCTTTGGCACGCTCCCGGCGGGAAAGGGTTTAGTGATGGGACGCGCCTTCTTTGGCGTGTTCGTCATCATGATGGTCATCGCCGTGATTGCAGATCAGGCCGATGTAAACACTCACGAGCAGGGTGAAGACCAGCGCCTGCACGAAGCCGATGAGCAGCTCGAGGAAATAGAAGGGAATCGGCAGACCCCATTTGCACATGCCGGACATGGCGTGGAGAAGGTTTTCACCGCCAAACACATTGCCGAACAAACGGAACGAGAGCGAAACCGGACGGAAAACGATAGAAACGATTTCAATCAGACCGACGGCAAAAAAGATCACAAAAAGAAAATAATAAATGACGGCCGGAATCTCTTTTTTGTCGGCCTTGTTGCCGAAAATATCAAACAGCACGAGCTTCGGTCCGGCGTAGCGCATGATAAAATAAAACCACGCGGCGAATGAAACAATCGCTAGAGCGATGGTGCCGTTCATGTCCGCGTTACCGGGGCGGATCAGCTCTTTGCCCTGATAAAAAACAGTTCCGACCCCAGGGAACAAACCGCTCCAATTCTGGATCAGAATGAAGGTGAACAAAGCGATCAACAGAGGAAAGGTGTGCTTGGCGACCTTGCTGCCGACGATGGGAGAGATCAAATCGAGAACACCCTCGACCAAGCGCTCTACCATGGCCTGGCCGCGCGTCGGGACAAGCTGAGGCTTTTTAATGGCCAGACGAATGACGATGATTAACACCGCCGCGACCAGCCAGCTGGTCACCATGCTGTTGGTGACGGGCAGCGGCCCCACCATGAACAATTCCTCGGACTTGGGCGACACACCGTGACCAGCCTCGGAGGCATATGAGGTCAAAGCAGTGGCCAAGAAGGCGAAAAACGAAAGGGTTTTAGAGGTGCGGAACATGGTCGCGTGAGGGCGCTGGCAAAGGTTTGAAAGGATGACCTACGCAAACCCCATTCTCTCCGTCAACCTCTGAAGTCAGGTAATCTAATAAGTAGGCCAATCATTAGTTCTACGGTATTTAAACGCGGAATAACTTATTATCCGCCTAAACCGCCGCATCCCGACGAATTGCGATCAACGATTGGTATTGATCCGCACGCTGTTGAAAAACCGTAACCAGTTCAAATGGCCACTTAACCTCTTCATCCACACGCCAAAGCGGATGCGCCAGGATAACGTCTCTGGCGTAAGAGAAGTATTCCGTATGGTCCGTGCGAAAAAAAAGTTGCGCGCCAGGCCGGGACTTGGCCGCCAATGCATCCAAAAAGGCGGTTTGGATGAGACGGTTTTTCCAATGTCGTCTTTTTGGCCACGGATCGGGAAACAACACGAAAATGCGGCTTAGCACACAGTCGGCGGGCATGGCCTCGACCAATAGTCCGGCCTCGGCCTGAACCCAAAGGATATTGCCGCTTCCCGTCCGATCACTTTTGCGCTCGGCGCGTCTCAAGCGGTCTGCGATCAAATCAACCCCCACACAGAACTCGTCTGGATGCGCTTCGGCGTAGGCTGTTAAAAAATGCCCGTGGCCGGAACCGATTTCCAACGTGAGATGCGCGTGACCTTGAAGACGTGGAAAAACATCCCCCTTCAACTCGGAGAGTCTTTGGTCGAGAATGGTGTTATAGACATCAATGGGCATGAATTTAGGACAGTGGGCGAAAGCAGCGTTTGCGGAAGAAGAGACTCCGCGATCCAACCGGTCGCGCTCAACCTCGAATTCCGTGTCCAGCAAACCAGGCCGCGCGCCATCAGGGCAGATGAACCGGCAGAGTGAAGAAAAACGCCGTCCCCTCCCCCACCCTGCTCTCCGCCCACACCCGCCCGCCGTGAAGCTGCACGATGTGTTTGACGATGCTCAACCCGAGACCGGTGCCGCCCTTCTCGCGCGACCGGCCCTTGTCCACCCGGTAAAAGCGCTCGAAAACATGCGGCAGATCCCCCTCCGGGATGCCGGGGCCGTTGTCGCGCACGCAAACTTCAATCGTATCAACAGGATGAATACGAACGGCCAGGTCTATGCTCGATCCGGGAGGGGTGTATTTCAGGGCGTTACCCACCAGGTTCTCGAAAACCTGCCCCAATTTTAGCGGATCCCCCAGGATCGTCCCGACTGCGGCGTCGATATTTAGACTGAAACGATGGCCAACCGCCAGCGGACGCGCGCGAAGCTCTTCCATAACGGTGGCCAGCCAGACCGGGAAATCGCACTTTTCCCGGGTCAATCCCGTCTGGGCGGACTCCAGGCGCGACAACGTGAGCAAATCTTCCAGCAGGGAATTTAATCTCTCGGTGTGGCGCTGGATGGTCTTGAGAAACTTTTCCCGATCCGCAGGCGACACGCCGTCTTGTCCGTCAACCAAGGTCTCCACATAGCCCTTGATGACGGCGAGAGGCGTGCGCAATTCATGGGATACGTTCGCCACAAATTCCTTTCGCACATTCTCCAGCCGTTTCTGCCGGGTTATGTCGTGCAGCACGAAAAGCAGGCTCGGGGTTTTGCGGCCATTGAGCGGAGCGATGACCGAACCGGTGACCTCCACCCAGATGGACCCGGAAGCGTCCACAAACTCGATTTCCTGCCGGGGTTGGATTCGCCCCTGGCGCACGGACTCGACCAGCCGGAAAAACTGTTCGCTGTGCAACGTGAGTTCGAGTCGCTCGCCGAGGATATTTCGCGCCTTGGGGAAAATGGCGTGCAACGCCTGGTTGGCCAGAAGCACATAGTTGTTGGAATCCACGATCAGCACCGCCTCCTGGAGCGAGCCAAGCGTGGCCTCCAGTTGTGCGAGTTGTCCGGTATGCTGCTGGTCGAGGCGATTGACCTCCTCGATCAAACGAGTCCCGGCCGTGCATAACTCATCCCAATCGGGCCCCAGCGTGCCGGGTAAATTCTCTCTCAACAACGGCTGCCGGACCGTAAGCGCATCCCGCAGGGCACTCACCGCACGATAATGCCCGCGCAGTCGTAAAATCAGGAGCACGAAAATCGCCCCCCAAACGACCACGACCAGATATATGACGGCGGCAGGCATGAGAACGATTATTCAGTTAGGGTTTAATAGCTCCGATCAAGGTCTCTTGCAGCTCCCTTTGCCATCATGGAGCCAGCTCAATCCGTCGATCACGACCTGCGTCGGCGATGAAAATCCGTTCCACTCTTCCAGTCCAAAGCATAACGCATACGCTCACGTGTCCGCAATATCGGTAGCGCGCCGCTCGGCGAAACGATAGCCCACACCCCTGATCGTCTCGATCCAATCGGCTTCGCCAGCAAGCTTCTCTCGCAACCGCCGCACATGCGTATCGACCGTGCGTGTCTCGATCTCGGTTTCGTAATTCCAAACATTGATCAAAAGGTGCTCCCGCGTCTGGACCCTCCCACGCCGCTCCATCAGCAAACGCAGCAATTTAAACTCCGTCGCCGTCAGATCGACCACCTCACCCGCCACCGACACGATATGCCGCTCCCCATCCAAAACAATCTGCCCGATCGTGATTAAACGCGGAACCTCCGCGACACCCTCGTTAAAACGCCTTAAAATGGTTTGCACACGAAGAACCAATTCCTTGGTGCTAAAAGGCTTACATATATAATCATCCGCTCCAATTTCGAGTCCTTGAATCCGGTCGGATTCCTCCGCCTTGGCGGTCAAAAAGATAACCGGAACCTTCTTTAACTTCGGATCGGCGCGTAACATGCGACAGATCTGAATCCCGCTTAAATCCGGCATCATCACGTCGAGGATGACCAAATCAGGTAAAAAGGTTCGGGCGATCCCGACGCTACGGCTCGGATCATTGACCGCCTCAACCACAAACCCCTTCGCCTTAAACGTATAGACAAGCAAGTCCGTGACATCCGCCTCGTCATCGACGACCAGAATTTTTTTTGCGGATTGGGTGTTTTTATCCGACATAAAGAAACAGATTATAAATCGTGAATATACAATGAGTGGGCCGACAGAACGAAGACTCGGGCCAACTTGTAGCGATGCGTTTTACCTGCGCCTAGACCAAAGACCGGTCGTTTCACAAATGTTACAAGCCGCCCCCGCAGGCTTATCGCTCAACTCCACGACCCATCTCCAGGGTTAACCCCCGCCCCCTCTCGGTTACGAAATTGGCATTACTAAAAACTGAACCTATTCCCCCGCCCGTTTTAGCGGCTTCGTTTGCGCCCGGCCTCGATGTAAATTAACAATATACTAATATCGGCCGGATTGACGCCGCTGATCCGACTGGCCTGGCCGAGATTCAAGGGCCGCATAGACTTCAGTTTCGCCAGGCTTTCAGTCCGGAGACCCTTCACCAAGCCGAAGTCGAAACTCGCCGGTATCTTCACTTTTTCGATCTCCTGCAAACGCGCGACGTGTCGCACTTCTCGTGCGAGATAGCCC
>JBEGTN010000325.1:0-4132 GCA_041179405.1 Verrucomicrobiota bacterium | reverse complement strand
TGAGCGTGGCTTCGGTGCGTGGTGCGGAGCACAATGTTTCGACCACAGCTATAACGACGTCTTCGAAGGGGCCGGTGGGCGTCTGGGTGATACCGGTGCGGGATGTGATCGCGAAGCCGGTTTTCTACGTGATTCGGCGTGGCCTCAAGCAAGCGGAGGAGGCCGGGGCAAAGGCGGTGGTGCTGGATATGAACACCCCCGGCGGCGAACTGGGCGTGACGCTCGAAATCATGAAGGCCCTGGATAAGTTCAGCGGCGATACGCTCGTTTATGTAAACGACGAGGCGATTTCGGCCGGAGCGATCATATCCTCGGTCGCGGATGAGATTCACTTCGCGCCTAAAGGAATCATCGGCGCGGCGGCGGCGGTGAGCGGCGGCGGAGAGGACATCGCCGAGACCATGAAGCAAAAAATCAACAGCTATCTGGCAGCCAAGGTATTGTCGTTTAACGAGGGCAAGGGCTACCGGGCACAGGTGATCAAGGCGATGATGAACGCGGACTACGAGTTCAAGATCGGCGACACCGTCATCAAGCCCAAGGGTGAGCTGCTCACGCTGACGGCGACCGGAGCGGCCAAGACCTACGGCGAACCGCCGGCGGCGCTGCTCTCGGCCGGCACGCATGAAACCCTGGAGGCGATGCTGGCCTCCAAGTATGGAGCGAACGGATACACGTTGACCCGCCTGGAGGTGACCTGGTCCGAGCGTATGGCGAGCGGACTGACGGCGGCCGCGCCGATCCTGATGGGGCTGGGGTTACTGGCTATTTTTATCGAGTTCAAGACGCCGGGTTTCGGGGTTTTCGGCATCACGGGCGGGGTGTTGCTCGCGCTGGTGTTTTTCGGGCACTACACGGCGGGGCTGTCGGGCCACCTGCCGGCGCTTGTGTTCCTGCTCGGCGTAGCGCTGGTGGGGCTGGAGATATTTTTGCTTCCCGGCACGATCGTGCCGGGGGTGATGGGCGTCGCCATGATGTTGGGTGCATTGGTGTGGTCGATGCTCGACGTTTGGCCGGACAAGATGCCCCGTCTCGACGGTGATACTTTGACGATGCCTTTGCTGAATGTGGCGCTGGCCGTGGTCGTGGCGGTCGTGACCGCCGTGGCGCTCGGACGTTTTTTGCCCAGAGGCTGGTTTTGGGATAAGATGATTTTGGAGACCGCCATGGGAGGTGACGCGGGGGTGCCGGCGTCCGGGATGGGCGGCTCCGTTGGCGTTGATAGTCGGGGGGCGGAGGCTGCGGATGATCTGTGCGGGGCGCTTGGCGTCGCCGTGTCGGTTTTGCGTCCGATGGGTGAAGTGGAGGTCGCGGGCAGACGCTATGAGGCGCGCGCTGATTTGGGTGCGTTGGAGCGAGGGGACGTGGTGCGTGTGGTCGGCCGCTCCGGGCGGACGCTTATCGTGGCATTAGAAGTAAAATAAGCTGCGCATGCCGGAAACAATGCTTCATGCTCGTCGCAAAGTAACATGGACACTCCTGTGCTGGTTTTATTCGCCGTAGGTCTGGTTCTGCTCGGCTTCGAGGTGATTGTGCCTGGAGCGGTGATGGGAATCATTGGCGGCCTGTTTTTACTCGGTGGCGTAGCCGTGTCGTTTGCCCAGCATGGTGCGCAAGCGGGGCTGTTGGCGCTGGCGATCGCGGTGGTCGCGGTGATAGCGCTGGTGTATTTCGAGTTTCGGATTTTGCCACGCACACGGATTGGCAGGCGTATGTTTTTGAAGGCCGAGATCGCGGGGACCAGCCAGCCAGCCCTCGCTTTGGATGCGGACGTAAAAGGTAAGGCGGCGCTTGCCGTCACTGCGCTTTCGCCGACCGGCCTCGTGGAGGTGGAGGGGCGGCGTTACGAGGCGCGATGCGATACAGGCTTTGCCGAGATGGGCGCGCGCCTGCGGGTCGTGCGGGTTGAATCCTTTCAGTTGGTTGTAATGGCGGAAATCTCCGCGTAATCCATACTCGTCCCCTTTCGTATTTTACCTATCATGCACATCGACTTCATCACTGTTATCTTAATCGCGGCCGGCATCGCGGGACTCGTCCTGTTTGGTGTCGTCTTCTCGTTTTTCAGCGTATGGCTGCGCGCGTGGCTGGCGGGTGCATATGTGGGTATAGTCACCTTGGTGGCCATGCGTCTGCGGCAGGTGCCTTACGGATTGGTGGTGGATGCGCGTATCACCGCCAAGAAGGCCGGCATCGATATCTCCATTGACGAGATGGAGGCCCACTATCTGGCGGGCGGTAATGTGGTGCCCACGATTCAGGCGCTCATCGCCGCGCGCAAAGCCGGCATCGAGTTAAACTGGGATCGCGCCTGCGCGATCGACCTCGCGACCAAGGGCTCGGGTAAGAGCGTGGTCGAGGCCGTGCGCACGTCGGTGGACCCCAAAGTCATCGATTGCCCTAATCCTGCCTCGGGGCGCACCACAATCGACGGCGTCGCCAAGGATGGCATCCAGGTAAAGGTGAAGGCGCGCGTGACCGTGCGCACCAATCTGGACCGCTTCGTGGGCGGCGCGAAAGAGGAGACGATCATCGCCCGCGTCGGCGAGGGCATCGTCTCCACCATCGGCTCAGCCGAGAGCTACAAGATCGTGCTCGAATCCCCCGATAGCATCTCGAAAGTCGTATTGAAACGTGGCCTCGATGTGGGGTCGGCCTTTGAAATTCTCTCGATCGACATCGCCGATGTGGACGTGGGTGAGAACGTGGGCGCCAAGCTGCAAGAGGCTCAGGCCGAGGCTAACAAAAGCATCGCTCAGGCGCAGGCGGAAATCCGCCGCGCGGCCGCCGTCGCACTCGAACAGGAGATGAAGGCGCGCGTGCAAGAGATGCAGGCCAAGGTGGTCGAGGCGCAGGCCCAGGTGCCGCTCGCTCTAGCCGAGGCCTTCCGCTCCGGACGCCTCGGCGTCATGGACTACTACAAGATGGAAAACATCCAGGCCGACACCGGCATGCGCAAGGTGATCGGAACTGACGAAAAGAAGTAAACTGCGCCTGGCATTTATCGCGTTCTCAACCTCCTCAAACCCTCCCTCCCATGCGCACGCTCGCCGCCTTCACCAATCCCGATCAGGCCCACCTCTTGCGAGCGCGCCTCGAGGGCAACGGCATCGCGGCGTTTGTGCGCGACGACAACATCGTCACCCTCATGGCGTCCTTTGCGGTCGGCGGGGTGCGGGTGGACGTAGCGGACGAGGATTTCGTGGCCGCCACCGCCTTGCTCGAGGAAGATACGCCCGCCGCCTGAGGCCGCGCTGCCGCTCCTGTTCCACCCTGCCATGTCCTGGATATTTGAACACTTTCAGCTCATCGTCGTCGTCGCCGGTGTGATCGCCTACTGGATAAACCAGCGCGGGCGTGAAAAAGCCGGAAAACAGGCTGACTATGACGGCGACGGAGTGCCCGAGTCGCATCGCGAGACATCCCGACCGGAAGTGCGCGAACTCGTGCCGGCCTCGCGCGACGGGAGTAACCCCGATAATGACGAGCGGGTGAGGCGTATCCAAGAGGAGATCAGGCGAAAGATCGCGGAGCGCCGCGGATTGGCCGCCCCGCCTTCTCTTCCTGCTTCCGGGCCGGCCCCTTATACCCCTGTTCTTCAGGAAACACACAGGAAGTCGCCAACTCCAGTGCCTGTATTAGTGCCGGCCTCTCCACGTCCACAGATTGATCCTTATGATGAGGCCGCATCCCTTGAGCGCCAACGCGCGCTCGCCGATCAATTGGAGAAACTAGAGGCGAAACGACTTGAGGCGCGCCGATTGATTCAGGCGACGTCGGAGTCGGGCTTGGCGGCGACGGCGGCGCACTCTGCTTACGCGATTTCGCCTTCCACTCCCGCCACCGCAGTTTCGACTGTCGGCGAGCGTCGTCTCGCTGCGGAACTGCGCGACCCGCGTGCGCTGCGTCGTGCGATGGTATTGCGAGAGGTTTTGGGCGCGCCGGTGGCTTTGCGTTAACTTCGCCGGTCAGAGCGGTAGCCGGTCCTCATCAAAAGTTACGGAAAACGCCTTGGCCTGCGCGCTCCACGGAGTTTGTCTTAATCCCTCATGACTCTCTCCAGCCTCGTTAATCCCAGTGTCCTAAGCCAGCCGGTCTATGAGCCCGGCAAACCCATCGAGGATGTGGCGCG
>JBEGTN010000324.1:0-11371 GCA_041179405.1 Verrucomicrobiota bacterium | reverse complement strand
GTTTCCGGTGCCGGTGGTGCCGAGAGCGTTGGTGTGGCCTAGCTTCATAGTGCCGCCTTCGACGGTGATCAGGCCCACGTAGCCGCTGCTGTTGCCGTTCAAGGTCATGGTGCCGGTGCCCGCTTTGCGCAGGGTGCTGGTGCCAGTGGTGAGGCCGCTTTGATGGAAGGTATCGTAAAGGGAGCCATTGACGACCATGCCGCCGGTGCCGCTGAGATTGACGTAGAGCTGGCGACCGGTCTGGTCGTTGGAGAGGACGAGCCCTGAGCTGACGGTGACGGTGCCAGTGCTGGAGACGTTGAAATCGCGGTTGGCGGCGACGTTGATGATGTTGCCGATGGTGAGGTTGCTGGTGCCGTTGAAATCGACGGCACCACTGGTGTTGATGGCGATGGAACTGCCGGAAAGATCCACGTTTACGGTGGTATTGAGCTTCATCGACTGGTTGGCGATGAAGCCCTTGAAGTTGGCATTGCCGCCGCTGATCGATCCGTTGCCGGAGTTGCCGAGGGCGGTGTTGCTGCCGAGGGTGAGCTGGGTGCCGGCGACGTTGTTGCGCATCATGGCGCGCATGGTGTTGGTGCCGGAGGTGACGGCGGCACCTTTGCCGTCGCCGCTGTTGTTGCCCGAAAGGACGATGGTGCCCGCCGTGGTGGTGGGGAAGAGCCAGTCGTTGGAGAAGTTGACGTTGCCGCTGAGCGTGAGGGTGCCGCCGCCCGTCATGACGATGTTGCGATCACGTCCGCCGCCGGCCAAGGTAAGGTTGGCGCTGATGGTTTGATTGTTCGTGCTGACCTTGGTGATAATCGTGTCGTTGGCCGCGCCGTTGCCGATGGTGAAGGCATTACCTCCGATGTCGAAGGAACCGGCACCAGCAGCGAAGTTAAACGAATTGGAGCCGAGTGACGTAATGACGTCGTTGTTAACGGTCAGGTTGGTGGTGCCGGCGAAGATCAGATTGTTGCCGGTGGCGGTGGGGGCGGTGTCGGGGTTCCAGTTGGCGGCGGTGGAGATTTTACCGTCGGCACCTCCGCCGTCCCAAGTGAAGGCGGCGGCGTGGGCGGTGGGAACCAAGGGCAGGGCGGCGGTAAAAGCCGCGATGGTGAGCAGGCGGAGGGAGGCGGCGGAGGCGGGACGTTGGACGGATTTCATGGGTAAACCGGGTGATTTGCGGGGTGAACTGACCGGGGGCGGGAAGTGGTATGGGAAAAACGGAACGCGAGCGCTAAGCTTTCGTAGGTTTCCGTGGAAACAAAACGACGTTTTGTCGTTGGAAAACAACTACGCGGGCGGGCGGTGGGCTGAGCGCGGGGGCGGGGAGGATGCGGGGCTTCGGAGGCGGGCGCGGCATTCGCAAGCGAACGCCCTACCTCGGAGACGGAGCGAAGGGGCGGGGCGCTCAGTAGCTGACTTCGAGGCGGAGGAAGCGTTTGACGCCAGCGCCAAGGGTGACGGTGTCGATGACGGTTTCGCTCACGGTCTCGGTGACACCGGGGGTGACACCGGTGAAGCCGGTGGTGGGGTTGTTGGCGAGCGCAGGGACGACAGTGGTCCAGGTGCCGGCGATCAGGTCGTCACGGCCCTTGACGGTGTAGGTGATCAAGGGGTCGTCGATGCGCGGGAAAGTGAGGGTAAGGTGGCCGCCGCTCGTGCCGGCGGTGACGGGCGAAGAGTTGGCGACGGTGGGGTCGGTGCCGGTGGCGTATTCGACGAGGTTCGGGATGCCATCGCCATCGGCGTCGGCGGTGTCGGCGGCGGTGCCGGTGTTGCTGGTGGTGGAGAAGAAGTGCGAGCGCCAGGTGTCGAGCGCGGTGCCGGAGCTGGTGACGGCGAGCACGCCGGTGGACTCGGTGAAAGTGTATTTGAGGCCGGTGTTGGTGGCGGTCCAGGTGCCCGCTGCATTGGTGAGGGCGAGGCCGTTTACAGTCACGCCGGAGAGACCAATGGTCGTGGCGGCGGAGGTGTAGAGTGGGGCAAAGGTCTGGCCGGCGGCGAAGGTGACGCCACTGGGGGTGATGGCGAGGTTGCCGCCGAGAGTGAGGTTGCCGGTAACGTGAAGGGAATCGTTCGTGGCGAGGGACGAGATCACGTAGGTGCTGGAGGCGGAGGAGCCGAAGGCGACGTCGCCGGTAACATCGAAGGTGTCGACCGGAGTGAATGCACCGTTGATCTGGAGGGTCTTGCCGGTCGCGTTGACCACGCCGGTGCCGGCCAGGGTGGAGGTGGTGGCGTAGGAGGTGGAGGAGAGGGCGGTGAGATCGAGCGAGCCGTTCACGGTGAGCGGGCCCGATCCGAGCGTGCCGCTGACGGAGAGGATGATGGCACCGGTGGAGATAATCGTGGAGCCGGAGTAATCGTTCAGGCCGGAAAGGGTCAGGTTGCCGCTGCCTGATTTGATGAGGCCACCCGGACCGGTGAAGACGCCGCTATAGGACGTGCTCTGGTTGTTGTTACCAAGAGTCAGGGTGATGGCGGCGGGCGAGACGGCGTTGTTCTGGAGTGGAATGGTGGGCGCGCCGTTGTTCTTCAGGCCGCCGAGGGTGAATGCGCGGGAGGTGACGGAAGAATCGAAGACTAGGCCGCTGCCGGTGCCGACTTGTTGGTTAAGCGTGCTGCTTTGGAGCGCGAGGCTGCTGCCGAGGATGATCGTGCCGGAGCTGAGAAGGGTGTCGCCGCCGTGGGTGTTGTTGCCCGAAAGCGTGAGATTGCCCGTGCCTTGCTTGGTGAGCTGGAGCAGGCCGGCGGAGCCATTTTGCACGGTGCCGGCGAAGGTGTTCGCGCGGCTGGTGTTGACGATGAGGGTGCCGTTGGTGGCGTTGGAGTTTTCGATGACGGCAGTGGAGTCGCCGGTGAGGCCGCCGACGGTCACGATCTTGCCGTTGAGCTGGAGAGTGGCGGCGCTGGCGGGACCAAAGGCGAGGGACGCGGTGGTGGAGCCGAGGGCGGCGGTGGCTCCGACCTGGAGGGTGCCGCCTTTGAGGGTGGTGCCGCCGGCGTAGGTGTTGGTGCCGCTGAGCACGAGGGTGCCGGTGCCGGTCTTGGTGAGCGCGCCGAAGCCGCTGGTGGTCTGGCTGGAAACGACGCCGTTGACGGTGAGCGTATTGCCGGTGGACACCGAGATAGTGCCGCCGAGGGCGCTGAGGCCGACGCGGCGGAGGGTGGTGGCGTCGCCGCCGATGGCGGAGACGTCCACGGCCTTGGTCTGCTGAAGGCTGAAGGTGGCGTTGGCGGAGAGCGTGCCGCCGTCGAGGCTGATGGCGGCGTCGGAGGCGTAGGAGACGTTGGTGGCGGCGGCGATGTCGGCGTTGGCATTGCCGGCGAGCGTGATGGTGGTGCCGCTGATGGTGGTGATGGTGCTACCGAGGAAGCTGGCACCGACGAGCCAGCTGCCATTGGTGGGCGCGGCGGCGTTGAGTATGACGGTGGGGCTGGCGGTGGAGGCGGTGAGGACGGAGACGGTGCCGCCACCGAAGCCGAGATTGGCGTCGGAGGAGACGATGAGTGTGGTGTCCTTCAGGATGTAGGTGCCGTTGGTGTAGGAGCTGTTACCGCCGAGCTGGACAACACCACCGCCGCCGACGGTGAGGGCGTTGCTGTTGGAGTTGTTAACGATGGCGGAGTTGATGACCAATTTGCCGCCGCCGGTGTTGTAGTTGGAGATGAAGAAGCCGCGGTTGCTGTTGCCGCGAATGTTGCCGCCGGAGATGGTGACGTCGTTGGCGCCCATGGCGGAGGTGACGAGGATGCCGCCGCCGGCGATGGCCATGGTGCCGGTGGCGTTGGTGTTGGTGAGGGTGCGTGAGCCGGAGGTGCCGGTGTTGTTGAAGCGCAGGGTGAAGCCGCCGGGGGCGCTGGCGGACACGTCGGTGACCATGTCCACGTTTTGCGTGGCGGAGCCGGTGGTGGTGGCGGTGCTGAGGGCGTAGGACGCGTCGGCGAGAGGGATGATGTTACCGCCGGCGAGGTTGGTGGCGTTGGTGGCCCAGGAGGTTTTGTTGGCCACGAGGTTGGCCATGTTGCCCGTGATGGGGGCGAGGATGCCGTTGGTGTTGAGCGAGCTGGTGGTGATGCCGTTGGTGGCGTCCTGGGTGCCGGCGGGGAGGTCGAAGTTGACGAGGGCGGACTTGTTGTTGTCGGCGGCGGCACCGGCGGCGAGGGTGATGGCGCCGGCGTTGAGCACGACGGTGCCACCCGCGCCGGGCTGGATCGAGACGGTGTTGAAGCCGGTGGCGACGCCGAGCTGACCGACGGTCTGGGCGTTGGCGGTGGCATCTTTGCCCTTGAGCACGACGGTGCCGTCGGAGAGGCGTAGTTCCTGGGTGGTGGTGAGGGTGACGCCGTTGTAGATCAAGTTCGAGACCGGGGAGGTCGCGGCGGAGAAATCGAGGATGAGCGTGCCGCCGCCCTGGTGGGTGGAGGGGGTCATGCCGGCGCCGTTGGGGAAGTTGCCGACGCCGGTGCGGCCGGTGTAGGTGTGGATGCCGGAGAGGGTGAGCGTGTTGGCGCTGGTTTTAGCGAAATCGAAGGCACCGCTGATGCTGCCGCTGATCGTGACGTTGCCGAAGCCGGTGTTGATAGCGCGGCCGGCGGTGAGGACGAGGGGCAGGGTGATGGTTTGGAGGCTGGTGCTGTTGTTTTCGATGTTGCCGCCGAGGCTGGTGGCGTTGCCGGAGAGGGTAAATGCACCGGCGCCGGTGGTGAAGGTGATGCCGTTGGCGACGAAGGCGGAGAGGTCGTTAGTCGCGGCGAGTTGGGCGGTGCCGCCAAAGGTGAGTCCTACGGGGGACGTGGGCACGGTGTCGTTGTCCCAATTGGTGGCGGTGCTCCAGAGGCCGTCTGCGCCACCGCCGTCCCAGATGTTGGCGGCGGAGGCGTTGATCGCGGCGAGGAGGGCGAGGGTGCAGGCGGCGGAGACGAGCCACGGCGTGCGCGTGGAGGGACGCTGGAGGCGGGCTTGGCGGGCGGGGGAGAAGGGGCGAGGGGATTGCATGGGATTTTAAAGAGGGGACGGCGGGGCTAGCGGGCGGGGGCGGATGGCGGCTTAGTTGACCAGGTTATTCAGGCGGGCGTCGCCGGTCTTGAGCATGTCCACGTGACCGTCGAAAAAGACCGCGAGCCAGCCGTTGCCATGCACGGGCTCGGAAGGGAGGTCGGGATACCAGCCAGCGCTCTTGATTGTGGGGTCGATCTCGGTGGGAGTGGTCTTGTCAACCTCGACGACCATCCACCGACGGGAGCTGGTGAAGGTCGCGGCGATGCGTGAGAACTTCATGCTGAAAACGGACGGAGTGGTCTTGTGACCGAAGGGATACACGATGGTGCCGTCGGTCCCCATGACAGATACGCCCAGTTCGACGCTGGTGGGGAAGGTGCCTGCGGCGCGCTTGGACGCGAAGGCCGGGCTTTCCAGCATAGGCGAGTAGAGCTTGCCCACGCCGTCGACGGTGACGTTGGAGCGGGTGATATAGCGTCCCAGTTGATCGAGGGACTGGAGCGCGGCGCGAGGCTCGGTGCCCACCCCGGAATAGTTCATGTAGGAATTCTGGCCGGTGCCGAGGCCGAAGGAGGCATTCAACCCGCCGGCGTCGGTGCCCGCCATGTAGAGACCGGGCATACGGTCGCGGTTGTCGGAAGCGAAGGTGGCGACGGCGAGTCCGATCTGGCGCAGATTGGAACTCATGGTCGCTTTCGAGGCGGTCTGACGGACCTTGGCGACGGTCGGGATCAGGATCGCGGCGAGGATGCCGATTATCGCGATGACGGTGAGCAGCTCGATCAGGGTGAACGCGCGACGGGCGTGGGCGGAAAGGGGGGCGGAAATCTTCATGGGGGCGGGAAGGGGCTAGCGTATTGATGGCAGAATTTGTTCGTGGTGGAAACGTATCCAGACGTTACACCGGTAACTGAAGCTTGAGGTGCGCTTGGAACTGGCGGGGCAAACGCCGGTTGGGGGAATTCCTCTAATGCGCCTTAAAAACCACGCGCGGCTCGGTATCGTAGGCGGGCGCGACGGCGGCGCGCATGACCCGCAGTCCGTAAAGCGCACCGGCTACGTCGCCGGAGCGCGATTGGAAACGAACGGTCACCTTAGCGCGGCCGCAGGTGAGCGCGGGCGGGATGAGGATAACGCGCTCGAAAAAATCGCCCGGGCGGTTCGTGAGCAGGCGCTGGGTGGCGAGGGATTGATCGTCGATAAACACCTCGAAGGCTCGCTCGTGCCAGACGCCGCCCCAGTAGGTGACGACGAGGGCGACGGGTGCGGCGGGATCGACGCGCACCTCGTAGGAAAACCAGCCGCCGTCGCGGGCGAGCCGGCCTTTGCGGCCACCGAAATCCTCGATCTCGGCGCGCTCGGAGTGGAAGGCGTGCTCAACCTCGGGCTGCTGGTAACCGGGCGTGATCCAGTCGAGCGTGGCGGCGTCGAGCGCGCGGCGAGAGTCAGCGGCGGCGCGCAGTTCGCCCTCGCGGTCCGCCCACTCGGCGGCGGTGAGGCGGGTGAAGTAAACGGCGTATTGCTCCTCGTAGATGCGATGGAGCGGCACGAAGACGAGGTCGGCGGGGCGCACGACGCCGTGGCTGGCGAACTCGAGCGGGGCGCGGCCGGTGGGGCGCAGGCCGGAGAGCAGCGCGACGGCGTCGGGCGCGACAAACACGGGAGGGAAGGCGTCGGTTTTTCCGCGCGCGGCGAGGTGTTCGCCGAAGCGTTGCGCGGCGGGGTTGGGCACGCCGGGCTCATCGGGGACGATGGCGGCGAGGAGGACCGGGCCGTAAAGCACGGCGGCGATCTTGTCCTCGGAGTGGGGCAACGATTCGAGGCGGAGGCTCATGGGCAGGCGCAGGACGAGGGTGTCGCCATCGTGCCATTCGCGCTCGAGGGCGAGGTAGGAGGACGGGGCGGAAGCGATGGCGACGGGGTCGCCATTGAGCGTAAGGGAGGGCGCGGCGCACCAGGCGGGGTGGCGTAGTTTTAATTCAAATACGGTAGGCGCGACGCAGGCGACGGTGATACGCACGGTGTCGTCGTCGGGGAAACAGGTTTCGAGCGTCACGCGCACGCCGCGCGCGGCCCAGTCGAGGGAAGCGGCGAAGAACTGGTTCACCCAGAGCGTGGAGCCGGCGTGGTGGAAGAGGAGTTCGCCATAGCGGGCGGGGTTTTCGAGGCCGGTGCCGACGCAGCACCACCACGAATCGAAGGGGGTGGAGAAGACTTTTACGCCGACGGAGCCGAGGCCGAGGAAGTAGCCGAACTCGCCGGGGGCGCGGCCGAGGTTGGCGGCGAGGTGGTTGATGAGCGCGCGCTCGACGAAGTCCATGTGCGCGGCGTCCGGCTCCCAGGCGAAGAGGTGGCCGGTGAGCTTGAGCAGGTTGTAGGTGTTGCAAGTCTCGCAGGTGTTGGGCGTGAGGCGTTGCGGAAACTGCGCGGGCGGGAAGAAGTGTTCGCTCTCGCCGTGGCCGCCGGTGGCGTAGGAGCGGTGGTTCACGACATGGTCCCAGAACGAGGTGGCGGCGAGGTGGTAGGCGGGCTCGCCGGTGAGTTCGTATTCGCGGGCGAGGCCGACGACCTTTGGGATCTGGGTGTTGCCGTGCAGGCCGTCGAGGCGGTCTTCGCCGCGCAGCATCGGGGCGAGCACGGTCTCGTGGTGGAATGCGCGGGCGGCGAGGTCGAGGTAACGGGCGTCGCCGGTGTCGGCGGCGAGATCGGCGAGGACCTCGTTCATGCCGCCGTGTTCGCAGCGGAGCATTTCCTGGAGCTGGGCGGCGCTGAGCGGGGCGAGGGTGGCGTCGAGCCAGTCGGCGACGCCACGCGCGACGACGAGGGCGAGGGCGGAGCCGGAGAGGTGGTGGGCGTCGCGCAGGCCGGCGAGGACCTTGTGCAAGGTGTAGAACGGCACCCACACGCCGTTGAGGGAAAACGGGGTCGCCTCGATGCGGCCCTCTCGGAGAGCGACGAAGGCGGCCTTGTTGACGGGGAGCACGTAGCCGTCGGCGTTGGCGGCTTGGCAGGCGGCGAGTTCGGCGACGATGTGCGCGATGCGCGGGGCGATGCACGCGGCGCCGGTGGCGGCGTGGAGGTGGCAGAGCGCGGAGAGGTAGTGGCCGAGAGAGTGGCCGGAGATGTCGCGCGACTCCCAGCCGCCGTAGCGTTCGGCCTTCGGTTCGAGGCCGGCCTGGGCGCGGAAGGGCGCGAGCAGGCGGTCGGGTTCGATGGCACCGAGGTGCCGGGCGTGGATATCCTGCCGCTCTTTCAGCGGACCGTCGAGCAGCCGGATCGCGGCGGGCTCGAAGGGTGTGGCGCGCGGTGCGACACGACGGCGAAAGGGGGCGGAGTCGATGACGGTGGGCTCGGCCTGGGCGTGGCGAGCGGGGGCGCGGGCGGGAAGGGGAGGAGTGGGTGGGAAAGACATGCGGGGAGTGGGGCGGAGGAGTCTCCGTCGCATCGCTGCGCAGGACAAGGAGCGCGGGCGTTAAACTGGTAAACGTGGCGGTGTTGGAGTTGGTGTCGTTGGTCGCGTTTGGTCGCGCGTCTTCTCGATGTGAGTTTGACCGCAGAAATTTCCACGCGGCTTGAATCCTCTTGAATTCCAGCATTCGCGCACCCACTGAGTCAGCGCATCGGCCTTCGCGCGGTTATGCTGTGCGCGGTGGTTTCGACGGCTTCTCCCCATGCCCCGACGTATCACCATGCGCGATATCGCGCACCACCTCGGCCTCGACCAATCGACCGTGTCGCTTGCCTTGCACAACCACGCGCGCATCTCTCCGGCCACCCGTGAAAAAGTGCATCGCGCGGCGGCGGAACTCGGCTACCAACCCGATCCCTTGCTCGGCGCGCTGGCCGCGTATCGGCAGGCGCAACGCCCGGCCGACATCACCGCCGAGCTGGCCTGGATCAATCGCTGGCCTTCGCCGGAACGCTTCCACGGGTTCCGCGAATTTGACGGCTACTGGCGCGGTGCGAGCGTCGCCGCGCGTGAGGCCGGCTACCGGCTCGAAGCGTTTAACCTCGGCGAGGGCTCGCTGTCGCGGCTCGAAGGTATTCTCCGCGCGCGCAACATCACGGGGCTCGTGATTCCGCCTCATCCGAACGGGCCGGGCAACGACTGGAGCGGCATGGATTTCACGCGTTACAGCGTCATCCGCATCGGTCACTCGGTGCGGCTGTCGGCTCATGCGGTCGGGTGCGACCAGACCGACGCCGCGATCCTCGGGTATCGCCGCATCCACGAGCGCGGCTACCGGCGGATCGGCTTCGTCACCCATCCCGGTGCGGAGAGCAGCTCCCGTTTTCGCGCTGGGTTTTTGTTCGCTCAGGAGAACACCAGCGGCCTCGCGCGTTTGCCTACGCTGCTCATCCAGGAGGAGGACGTCGCGGCCGATCGCGACGCGCTTGACCGCTGGATGAGTGATCATCGGCCCGACGCGATTTTCACCACCTCCGCGCGTGTGCGCGGCATGTTGGCCGAGCTGGGGTTGCGCGTGCCCGACGACATCGCGCTCGCCGCCACCAGCGTGCTGGATGGCAACGCCGACGCCGGCATCGGGCAAAGCCCTGAGGAAATCGGACGCAGCGCAATCGACATGCTCGGCATTCTGCTCATGCACGGGCGGCGCGGCTTGCCCGCTATCCCGCGCATGACGATGGTGCGCGCCCACTGGGTGGACGGCGTGAGCCTGCCGGCGCGCGCGGCGCTCGCGTCAACTGTATGACCGCCGGGTGACTTGTCTCGCTGCGAGCATGGCGGCTTGGTGCGCGGGTCGGCAGCGTTGCCCCGCCTCTCGAAAACCCCGTTAGGGATTCGGCGGCAGAGCACACGATTCCGGCAAATCCCCGTCGCCGGTTTTTGACCGGTGGCATACCTCAACCCCGTCAGTCCCCCATGAAATCCACCTCGCTCCGTCGTGTCTCCATCGCTTGCGCCGCCCTTTTCGGCGTCATGCTCGCCTCGTCCTCCGTCCGCGCCGCCACCGCCACCGTGAACCCCGGCCAGAGCATCCAGGCCGCGCTCGACGCGGTCGCCGCCGCCGGCGGTGGCACCGTCTATGTAACATCCGGCAACTACACCCTCTATTCAAAGTGCCAGGTGCCGAGCAACGTCACCCTCAAGGGCAGCGGCGCCACGCGCCCCGTCCTCACTCCCGCCACCCGGTGGAACGACGACGTGGTGTGCAATAAATCCATTCCTTTCACCGCCGTGAAGGTGGACTACATCTCGGTGAACGGCGGCCTGACCAACGCTCAGATGGACGCCGGCACCTACAACAACACCAATGGCATCGATATCTCCGACCAGCACAACACGGTCACCAACGTCAACGGCACCATCATCAACTGCTACGCCACGAATTGCTCGATGGGTTACGTGATGGGCCGCATCAGCAATGCGAGCCTCGACTCGTGCACGGTGACGAACTGCGGCGGCGCGCCCATCGGCACCACGCCCGGCCTGCACAACATCTACATCAGCGACTGCGATCCTTTCATCGCCCGTTACGTGACTGCCACCTATTGCCGCACCGGCATGGGGCTGAAGCTGACCGATTTTTACGGCACCCGCACCGAGACGAGCCAGATCGTCGAGTATTGCCAGTTGAACAATAATTTCGACCGCGGCACGGCCATCTACGACCTGAACCCGCTCATCGTGCGCAACAACACCTGCAACAACAACGGCAAGTCGGGCATCAACATCCTCCGCTGCACCTCGGGCGGTCAGTTGCTCAACAACACGGCCACCGGCAACGGCAACGTCGTGAACGTCGCCTACGACATCTGGTTGAACGCGTGCTCGGGCATGAGCATCTCGGGCAACACCTACGGCACGAAGAGCGGCTTCTGAGCGTTTGCTCCTTCCATCATGTCCCCTCGTGCACGCCAGGTTTTGGCGGCGACGATGGCGGCCCTGGTGCTCGGCTTGATCGGCTGGCGGGCGTGGCGGACTTCGGTCGCCACGCCCGCTTTCGCGTCCGGTCCCAAGCCAGCGCCCGCCGTTCTGTCGCCACGTATCGTCAGTCCTTCGCCGGTCGCGGCGACGCCTGCGCTCGTTTCCGCGCCACCGTTGCTTGAGTCGCCGGAGGCCCGTCTTCGGCGTCAAGTCGCTTCGATGGCGGTCGAGTTTGACCAGTTGCGTTCACTCCCGGACGACATCGAAAACTTCCGCGCCAGCGCCGAATTGGAAAACGAATACATGGCGACGCTTGAGCAAAATCCCACGCTGGCCGCCATGCTGGTGCGCGAGATGCCGGCGGGCTTCAGTGATTCGCATTTTGGCGTGCTCGCGTTGGGTCGCTGGGCCGCCATCGGGCGCGCTGTGGCGGCCGAATGGATGGCCGCGCATCCGGCGGCTTCGTCCTCGGCCGCGCAGGCGCTCGC
>JBEGTN010000323.1:0-13515 GCA_041179405.1 Verrucomicrobiota bacterium | reverse complement strand
GGCGTTGCCGGCGTTGGCACCGAAGCGGGCGGTGCGCCAGGCGGCTAGGGCGGCCGCGAGGGTGTCGTCGTCGAGGATGGTCAGGAAGGCTTCGCTGATCGGGCCGAGGGTCGCGCCGCCGCTGGGGCCAATGACGATGAGGCGGACGGTCTCGGAGGGCTCGGCGAGGGCGTCGTTGACGATGGGGATGGCGATGGTTTTGGGCGCGGTATCGCCGGAGGGCCAAGTAAGGAAGACGCTTTGCGGGGTGTAATCCGATGTGACGGTGGCAGTCTGGCCGCCGCCGCCGGGTGTGCCGACACCCACGCCGATATTGCCAGCGCTGCCGCCGGTGCGGGTAACGGTGATGGTGACGGAGCCGGCGTTTTCGAGGACGCTGTAGGTCGCGGAGGAGAGTTGGAGCACGCCGCGCGGGGGCGGCGGGTCGCCGGCGCTTTCGAGCGCTCCGAGGTCTGCGGCGGAGCCGAGGAGGGGGCGCAGTTGCGAAGTCTGGGTGGCGAGGTATTCGCGGGTGACGGGGAAGGCGCTGGCGGCGAGGGCGAGCGGGCCGGAGGCGTCGAGGATGTTGGAGCCGGAGACGGCGTGGTAATCGTGGCCGTCGAGGTCGGCGAGGTGCGGGTCGTTCACGCCGTCGGCGTCGCCGACGATGAGGTTTTCGGTGCCGAGGAGCGCGCCGGACCAAGTCTGGGCGGGGGCGGTCTTGGTCCAGCCGGGGCTGATCCAGTTTTTGCCGAGGGTGATGTCGCCGCCGCCGTTGGTGGTGCCGCTGTTGGTGAAGCGGAAGGCGTTGTAGATGTTGGATTGGAGGGCGGTGTCGGTGTAGATGACGTTGTTGCGGATATCGACGTTCTCGTAGGTGGGGTTGGTGATGGTGGCGTTGGAGCTGTAGGACGCTCCGGAGAGCAGGAGCAGGGCTACACCGGCGTGGTGGTTGACGATTGTATTATTATACAAATACAGGGTGCCGCGGTGGCCTTCGAGGTAGTGCGGGGCGCCGTCGAAGGCGCCGAACATGAAGGCGGTCATACTGCCCGGGTAGTCCTCGATGGTGATGAGGTTGCCGTAAACATAGGCATCCTGGTAGTCGGGTTGGAGGTTGATGTCGTCGGTGCCGCCCTGGGCGTTGGGCATGGCGATGACGTTGGATTCGCCGTTCATCACGAATTCGTTGTAGCGAATGACGATGCCGGAGGAGCGGTTTTTGATCGCGGTGCCGTGGGCGCCGGCACGGAGGGGGCCGAAGCGGTTATATTGGATTATGCTGCCGGCGCTCTCGACGTAGATGTGGTGTTCGCCGAAGCCGTTGCTGAGTGGGACGCCGGTGGGATCGGCGGGGTCGGGGATGGGCGGATTGGAGTTGTCGTGGAGGTAATTGCCCTCGATCAGGAGGCGGCGGGTGACCTGGCCGCCCTGGGTCTTGGAGTTGGCGAAGATGCCGTTGCCGCAGTTGCTGATCTCGCAGCCGCGGATGGCGAAGTCGTGGGCCCACTCGATGTAGATGCCGGAGGCGAAGGCACCGTAGCCGCGCACGGTGCCGAACTTGTCGGTGTAGGTGACGCTGCCGTCGCCGGTGTAGGTGGCGTTGCGGATGGCGAGGTTTTCGATGTCCACGAAGCTGACGTGGTAGGCACCGTAAACGTAGGTGCTCAGGCGAGGGCTGACGAGGATGACGCTCCACTCGGTGAACAGGGGATAACGTTGATCGTAGGCGGGGTCCTCGATGGCGTTTTGGCCGTCGATGACCGGGAGTTTGCCTGAGGCATCGGGAATGCCTCGAATGATGATGTGCGCGGCGGCGGTGCCGCTGGCGGAGATTTGAATCTTCTCGTGGTAGTCGCCGGGAGTGGGGTGGATGTTGGCGAGGTCGCCCGGTTGCAGATTTGCCCAGGGAACATCGCGCAATCGGGTGCGGAGCTGGCCGGGGCCTACCTCGTAGGTGGCGGCGAAAGTGGTGGCTGAGGTGACGACGAGGCAGGCCAGGGCGCTAGTGGCGAGACGAACGAAGGCGGAGCGGGGAAGGAGCGGCATCATGATCGCAAGAGTCTAGAGTTTCGAGGCAGGCGGGACAATGGACCGAAGGGAGTAGTCGCGGCAAGGGTGGGAGAGCGCGGGGATATTACGGCTGTTTGTCCACGACGGCGCGTAGAAAGCGGCGCTCGGAGGCGACTGCGGGATCGAGGTAAAAGGTGTGGTATTCCCAACCGGTGCCGGTGAGATCAGGCAGTCCGGCGTCGGGCGGTGCGACGAAGGACGGGCCGGTGTGCAAGACGGGTTGGTCGTAGGCCAAGAGGTTGACGCTGCCCTGCACGGTGCAGTGAAGGGAGTCGATGGCAGCGAGGTTTTTCTGGCTGCCGTCAGCCTGCGGGGTGAAGACGGCACCGGCGCGGAAGGCGAGCACGAGGGTAAACTCGACGCCGGGGGCGGCGTCGATGTCCTGCATAAGGTGTCGGGTGAGGCCGGTGCTGGAGGGTGTGGCTGGGTCGCCGTGGAAGGCGAACTCCAGCAGATTAGGCGCACCGTCTCCATCAGGGTCGGCGAGATCGCCGATGAAGGCGGGGTCGCTTTCGCCGGGGAAGGCGGTGGCGAGCCAGGCGAGGTAGGCGGCGTCCGGCGGCGGCGGTGACGGATTGTGTATGGTGTAAGTAAACGTGGATACAGTGCCGAGATTGCTTACGCCGTTTCCTTTGCTTAAGCGAAGCACGATGGTCTTGGTTTTAGGTAGGCCGGTGGGCAGAATCTTGAGGGTGAAAAATTTAGTGAGCGGCACCTTGTTCGAGAAGTAGGTGAAAATCCCGCCGGACGCCTTGTAATCCACGCCATACTCGGCGGTGCTGCTTGGATCGATAGAGTAGAAAAAATCCTGCTGGCTCGGCCAGACCGCGAGGCCCGACGGCAGGCTCATGCTCATCGGAATCGTAACCGTCCCGACGGTGTCGTCGCTGGTCGCGCCCGCAGTGGCGAACCCGGTCTCGGGCATCTGGCCGGGTATGATGACGCCGAAGTAGAAGACGTTGTAGTCGTTGGTCAGCCGCATCGGGCTGGGGAAATTGGAGGGAGTGAGCAGGACGGCCGGGTTGCCTGGTGTGGCGAAGGGCGCCACCAGGGTGTCGTCCGGTATCGAGACCTGCCAGAAGCCCTGCGATACGGCGATGGTTTGGCCGGCCACGGAGATGTTCATGGGGCCGTCGGTTGCGGGGCTGTAGCCTCGACCAGCCACGGTGATGGAGCCCGATAGTGTGCGGTTGGCGCGGATGCGGGTGAAGTTAACACTTGGGTAACTCGCGGAGTAAACCGGCACCTTGCCTTCATAGATGGTGCCTTGCTGGTAGCTGCAGGTGAAGCTGTAGCCCTGGTAGAGAACGTTGAGATGATAGGTGTGCGGGCCGGGCGCTCCGTAGGGCAGTTGAATTCGGTAACGACCGTCCGCCGCGGTTTCACCGGAGGCGGCAAAACCATCCGAATCGTAGGAGACGCCGTCGGCCACGCTGAAGTTGTTCACGATGGCACCGGCCAACGGATTGCCGTTTTCATCGGTAATGATGCCGCCGATGTAGAGCTGGGCGGCGTTGCCACCGGTGATGGTGACGAGCGATGAGGCGGTTGTTTTTCCGCCCTTCATATCCGTGACCGTGCAGCGCACGAGATACGACCCCGCGCGGGTCCAGGTGTGGGTGCCTTGGGTGGCGAGGCGGGTGTCGGCGTTGTTGCCGCCGGTGGCGACGCCTGCGACCACGTCGGGGTCGTCGAACTCCCACGCGTAGGCAAGGGTGTCGCCGTTGGCATCAGCCGCCGAGGCGGTGAAGGTTTTAGGCGTGCCGGCGACAACGGTGACGGAAGCAGGCGAAAGGGTCAGCGTGGGTGCTGTGTTGCCGGGAAACGAGCCGAGGTTAACGACAACATCCAATGATTCCGGCACGGTGCCGCCCTTGGTGATCGGGGTCACGTGGATGCCGGCCTCGGCATCGGAGTAAGTCCGGCCGAGCGCGAGTGGTGCATCGTGCATGGTGGCGAAAGGGCCGCCTTTCAGGCCCCGGCTGCCGGGAGTCATATCGAGCAAATAGGTGTCGCCAGCGGAAGACTCGTAGCACTCGGCCCCCATGGTCACCAAGAGACCGTTTTGGGTCCATTGCGCATCGGGGCCGGTGAGGCTCGTGCGGTATTCAAACCAGTAGGTGTGGGTCGGATCGCGGGTGATCCGCATCGCATGGCTTTGGCCTGCGCCGAGAGACCCCTGATCGAGGGCGTGAATGCGATAGGTTCCCGAGGTGGAGGGGAACGCGACGTTCGTGGGCGGGAGCCAGCCGAGGGCGGATTTCCAGTAGGCGCCGACTTCGCGATCAGCCGGAAGCGGAGTGACGGTGTAGTCTTTGTATCCCATCAAGTCGAAGACGTTGCCGTATTTGTTTTCCGAATAGGTGTTGCGGATCATCGGCGCGTAAAAGGTGGGACGTGATCCACCCCAGGCGTGGCTGAGGCCGAGGTTGTGGCCGATCTCGTGCGAGAGCACGTTGAAGACCTGGGCGAACATACCTTTGCCGTAGGTGATGCCCTGGGCGTATTCGCCCTGCCCGGGGATGAAGCCGACGGCGGCAATGTCCAAATCGTAGTTGTCGGTGTCATACAAGGCGGGGTTGGCGGTGCCGAGACCGATCTGGCGGGCGCGGGCGCGGATGTCGCCCATGATGGAGCCGGGTTCATACCAACGGGTGAACTTGGAGGAGGCGCTGTCGGCGTTGAGCGGGGCGAGGTAGGTGGTGTAGCTCACGCCCAGGTCGATCTCGGGCAGCAGGGTGAACTCGAGGGTGCATTTGCCGTAGGACTGCTTCGCCATGAAGGCGCTCATCTGCGCGGTCATGGTGCCGTTGGCGACGTTGCCCCAACCGGAGAGAGTGCCGTTTATGCTCGGAGTATCGGACGGACCGGGCAGGTCGGTAAAGCGAACGGGGATAATGAGAATCTTTTTGTGGCCGGTGGTCCAGGTGGCGGGCGGGGTGGCGGCGGTGGATAATGCCGCTGGCAGCATGAATGCGCCCAAAATGAAAAGCAGGCGGACGAGCCGTCGCGCGGGCTGAAGGGTTGTGCGGGACATGGTCCCCGCAGAATAACCGGAAACGAGGCACCCCACAATGGGCCGATGGGGGTAGCGCGAAGCCTGCTTCGGCGCAGGAGGCGAGGGCGGCTCAACCGGCAGACGAGAGAATTTCCAGGGCCCGAAGGGTGGCGGCGGCACGGCTCTCGACCCCGATTTTCTCAAAGATATGGAGCGCGTGTTTTTTAACCGTGCCGAGGCTGATATCGCAGATGACGGCGATGTCGCCGTTGCTTTTGCCCTGCGCCATCCAGAGCAGGATCTCGGCTTCACGTTGCGAGAGACCGAGTTTCTCCAAGGGCGTGGCGTCGGAGAAATCCGGCGCGAAGGCCTGCCGCTGCTGCGCGTGGCGCTGGAGACGCGTGCGCACGGCCGTGAGCAGATCGAGGCGGGCGGCGGGCTTGGGGAGATAGTCGTCCGCACCGAGGCCCATGCCGATACGCAGATCAGGCAGGTCGCCTTTGGCGGTGAGGAAAATGAAGGGCAGAGAGGCGGTGGCGGGTGCCGCGCGTAGTTGCGCGAGCACTTCATAGCCGTCGATGCCGGGCATCATGATGTCGCACAGCACGAGGTCGGGCCGGTCGGTGCGAGCGAGCTGCAGGCCGGTGACGCCGTCGGCGGCAGGGAGCACGCGGTAGCCCTCGAGGGTGAGCATCTCGGCGATGTTTTTGCGGAGGCTCGAATTGTCCTCGATGAGCAGGATCGTGGTCATGTGGCGGGAGCGCCTGGCGCGGGGGCGGCGGGCAAGGTTACGGTTATGGTCGTGCCCGCGCCGACACGGCTTTCGAGTGCGAGGGTGCCGCCGTGGAGGTTGACGGCGCGTTGCACGATGGCGAGGCCGAGGCCGGAGCCGGGAGCGTCGCCGACGTTGGCGCAGCGGTGAAAGGGATCAAAGACCCGGGGCAGGTCGGCCTCGGGGATGCCGATGCCCTCGTCGCGCACGGTGAAGACGAGGTTTGCGCCGGAGCGGACGGCGTCGAGCGCGACGGGGCGGCCGGAGGGGGAATATTTGACCGCGTTGGCGAGGAGATTGCCCAGGATGGCGGTGAGCAGTGCGCCGTCGAGCAGGGCAGGGGAGTCGGGGGCGTTTACGTGGATGGGATTACGATGGTTCGTCGTGGTTTCAGTCTGGCGGGCGAGTTCGCGGCAGAGGTTGGCGGGGCTGGCGGCCTGGGGGTGGAAAGTGAGGCGGCCGGATTCGAGGCGGCCGAGGAGGAGGACCTCGGCGATGAGGTCGTTCATGTGGTGGATGTGGGTCTTGATCTCGGTGATGACCTCGGTGCGGCGCTCGGGCGGGAGGCGCTCGGAGTAGGTTTCGAGAAGCTCCACGCCGGAGAGGATAACGCCGAGCGGGGTGCGGAACTCGTGGGAGATGCTTTGGGTGAAAAAACGTTGCTGGCGGGCGACCTCGCGCTCGGCGGCGAGATCGGACCGGAGCCGGGAGGCGCGAGTGGCGAAGACGGCGAGCACGAGCAGGGGCACGGCGCTGAGCCCGACGGCGATAAAGACGAGCCACGGGGTGGGCGGGCCAAAACGCTCGGTGAAGCGCGCGCCCCGGGCGATGGCGGCTCTCCAGCGAGGAGTCTCCGCGCCTATCGTCACGACCCGGGCTCCGTCGGGTTCGGGCGCGTCAGGGTCGAGGGCGGCGACGCGGAGGATCTGGTCATGAATAAGCGGCAGCGCCGGATCACGGCAGACCGAAGCGAGGTTGACCCAGCCGAAGACGTAGCCGCGCGGCGGGGCTGAAAGAGTTTCGGAGGGAACGGCGCAGAGCACGAGCAGACGGTCGGCGGAGGGCTGGCAGTCGAGGATGGCGATGCGGTCGGCGCCGGGCTTCCATGCCACGGCGGCGGCGATGCGCGCGTGTTGGGTGAGCTCGGCGTCGCTGGCCGGGGTGGGCAAGGCCGTAGGGCTGCGGGGAGCGCTTTGCCAACGGGTCATGACGCGGCCGTCGGGCAGGCGCTCGGCGTAGCCGTAGGAGAGGAGGTGCGGCAGACGTTCGCGCCAGTTGAAGTTTGGCGCGATCAGTTTTCCGGCGACGAGATCGGCGTCGCTCAGTTTACGCGCCTGTTGGCGGAGTTGGGTGAGGTAGTAGGAATTAAGGCCGGTGGAGCGTTGCAATTGCTCGGTGAGCATCTCGGCGGTGGTCTCGTGGAGGCGCTGGTCCTTTTGGCGCGCGTCGCGGTAAGTGACCACGGCCAAGCCGGCCGGTATCAGGGCGAAAACCAGCGTCAACAAGGTGAGCAGGGGTGGGTGCTCAAGCCACCGGGACCATTTCATCGCCGCCACGGTAGCGGGTTCCGGGCTGATAACCAATACCCCTTTGGACCCACGCCACGCGTTCGGAGGTGAGCGTGACCTCTAGTATACTGTAACAGCTGCATTCCGGGGTTATTTTAAAGGCATTTTTCGTCACAGAGCGCACAGAGCCCCGACACAGAGAACACAGAGCCCAAGCAAGACCTGCCGTTCGTCTGATCTTTCCTCTGTGATCTCTGTGTCCGCGCTCCGGCTTGGCTCTGTGTCCAATTCGAAAAATAACGAGAGACCGCCTGCTAGCGGTTCTTGTCCGGGTTGGGCGTCACCCACTCGAACTCGGTTTTTATGGAGTCGGGCGAAACATACTCCTGCATTAAAACGCCATCGACGTAGAGGCGGGCCCAGATGCCACGAACTTCGCCGCCGGTGTTATACATGTAGTCGCCCTTCTGTTTGCAGACCTCGGCGGTCTTGGTCTTCATATTCAGCGAGCGATTCGGGCCGATGGGGGCGAAGTCAAAAAAGCCCGACACCAGGGCGGGCGTGGAGGAGTCGGCGAAGGTGCGGGCGTAGAGGTTGTATTCCAGGCGGACTTTTTCGAGCGTGTAGAGGTGGCGGTTGGAAACCTGAAAACCGTAGCCCCACTGTTCGTGACGGTGGGAATAGCCTTCCCACTTGGAGATCGTGACGCTGTCGGCTTTGTAGCGACTGGCGGACAGGGAAATGTTTTTGCGATCAGGCACGCGTTTTAATTCGAGCGCGGCGCTTTTGGGGTCTGTCTTTTCCGCGTCGCCGCCGGAGGGTGTCGCCGACTTCGCGGCGGTCTCGACCCATGCCTTGATCTTGGCCTGGTCCTCGGCGCGCAGTGTCTTGAGATCCAGTTTAAACTCCATACCGTCTGCGCGGCGGATTTTAACCGTGTCCGCCTCGACCGAAATCACCTCTGCGTTGATGGTGCGGCCCAGCGCGTCGGTGATGTCCATCGGCTCCGCTCCTGCGGATAAAAGTCCGAGTGAAAATAAAACCGGGAACAAGCCGGTGCGGACGGGCGAACAGGGGAGAAATCGGCAGGAGAAATTCATCGGAGACGGTTGCATCGTGAGCTTCGGAGCGAACGAATTCGAGGTGAAAAACGCTCGATTAAGAACGCTTGGTGAGTTCGCGGGGCGTCTGCTCGATGAGCGAGATGCCGGCGGTGAGGTCTTTGGTGCCTTTGGCGCCGAGGTCTTCGAGGCGGCGGCCGGCGGGGAGGATGCGGCCTTCGTAGGAGCTGATGGCCTGGTTGTAGGACTTGGTGGCGGAGTCGAGGGCGGCGCCGACCTTGGCGAGGTGATCGGTGAATACCGTGACGCGGTCGTAGAGTTCGCGGGCCTGCTGGGCGATCTCCTCGGCATTGCGCGAAGCAGTCTCCTGGCGCCAGCCGTAGTGGGCGGCTTTGAGCAGGGCGATGAGGGTGGCGGGGGTGGTGAGGAGAACTTTTTTGAGGATGGCGCGCTCGAGCAGCTCGGGGTCGGCTTGCAATGCGCCGGCGAGGAACTGGTCGCCGGGCAGGAACAACACGACGAACTCGGGCGCGGGTTGAAACTGCTCCCAGTAAGCCTTGGCCCCGAGGGCATCGACGTGGCCTCGGACCTTGGCGGCGTGGTCGGCGAGGCGGGCGGCGCGCGTGGCCTCGTCGGGGGCGGAGGCGGCGTCGCGGTAGGCCTCGTTTGGTGCCTTGGCGTCCACGACGATGGACTGGCCGCCGGGCAAGCGCACGACCATATCGGGCCGCAGACGGGTGTCGCCGGTGGTGACGGAGGCCTGCTCGGAGAAATCGCAGTAGGCGGTCATGCCCGCGAGCTCGACCACGCGACGGAGCTGGATCTCGCCCCAGGTGCCGGCGGTGGTGGTCGAGCGCAGGGCAGTGGAGAGGCGGGCGGTCTCGGTTTGCAGGCCGGCCTGGGCGGTGGAAAGCGTGGTGAGCTGCTGGGCGAGGGCGGCGGCGGTGGTGGCGCGGGCCTGGTCGAAGGCGGTGATTTTGGCGTCCACTTTTTCGAGCGACTCGCGGATGGGTTTGACGAGCGCGTCGATGGCGAGCTGGCGTTTTTCGAGCTCGCCGGCGGCGAGCTGCTGGGTGCGGCCGAGGGTCTCGCGGGCGAGGTTGAGGAAGGCCTCGTTATTGGCGCGAAGGGCGTCGGCGGAGAGGGCCTTGAACTCGGCGCTCAAGCGGGTGTGGGCATCGGTGAGGGCGGCGATTTTCTCGGTGGCGGCGGCCTGCTCGGCGGCGAGCGAGGAGGCGGTGGAGGCGTGGGCGGCGCGCTCTGCGTCGAGGGCGCGACGAGTGGAGGCGAGGTCGGTGTCGCGGGTGGCAAGATCGGCGGTGAGCCGGGTGATGTCGGCCTCGCGGGCGTGCAGACGCTCGCCGGTGGTGGCGGTGGCCGAGCGCAGGAAGAGCCAGGCGAAGGCGGCGCCGACGAGGAGGCCGACGATGGCGGCGATGGTTTCGCTCATAAGGTGCAGCTATCCGTGGACAGATGAAGGGCTGCGTCAACCCGTGTGATAGGGGCCTGCTATTCGCCGAACGATTTTGTCACAGAGAGCACGGAGCGCCGACACAGAGGGCACAGGGGAGGATTTGGAGTGCGGAGACTTGGCTCCGCTTTGGACGGGCCGACTCGGCGGTCCGCCTCAGTTTTTGGGGGGCGGTCAGGGCAACGGTCCTGAGGTAAGACGATGCGACGGAGCGTTATGCTGCCGGGGGCTTCGGCGGGGTGGACTTGGCCAGGCGAATCCGGCGGTTTTTGACCAACACGCCGATCATGGCGCAGACGACGGCGAGGTTCACGATCAGGGCGCAGACGCGCACCCGGGTGAACTTCTCCGCCACTTCGTAAATCTCCAGCGGCACAAAAAGGCCTCCGCTCACCACCGCAAGCCACTCGGCCCAAACCTTCTCGAACCAGAGTCCGTAGCTCTCGATGAAACGAAACACGGCGTAAAGGAAGCCTATCGACGCGATCAGCCAGAGGCGCGCGTCGGTGATGCGGGCGGCGGCCTCGACGAAGCTGCCGGCGAAGCCTTGGGCGGGGTTGAGGTGCAGGCGGCCGACCAGGGCGGCGGCGATCACGCGGACATCGCGATGCACAAGCGAAACGGCTCCGATGCCCACCAGGACCAGCAGCACACCTTTGGCGGCCTCGAAGAGGGCAACGGATTTTACGACCACTTTGGAACTATCCATGGGGTGAAATTACGCGCAGATACGCGGAGCGCGATGCAATCTCACGCCGCAGTCCGGCGCGACGCGAGGCGGAATGGAGATGGAGCGACCAAGAAGGCTCGGCGGAGGGTGCGCTCCCCATCCGGCAAGGCCAAATACCCTCGGAATAGCTCATTCACCGGGAAGTGGATTGCAGGCGACAGCGGACACCGTGCCCTGACACGGAGAACACAGAGCCAACTGAGCCCCCGTCATGCTTTTGCTCCGAGATGCGTAACGGACAGGCCAAAGCGAGACGAGACAGAGCGGGACTGGCCCGCGCCGGATGTTTTGTGCCCCCGTTGCCTTGGCGTGAATATGCGCAAAAAAAGAACGTGAAACTCGGTCAAAGCATGGCACGGTTCATGGTTGCGACCTTCCGCATCTCTCCAACCAGCTTACGTTATGGCCACTCAACCTTCCAAAACTCGCAAGACCGCCGCTTCGCCAAAATCAACCGCCCCCTCGGCTCCGATCGCCCCCGTATCGGCGGCGGATGTCGCCAAGTTCAAGGAGGCCGTGCTGCGCCACTTGACCTATACCTTGGCTCGCGACCAGGGGGGCGCGACCAAGCGGGATTGGTGGACGGCGACCGCCATGGCCGTGCGCGAGAATATTCTGGCCCGGCTCATCGCCACCCAGGGGGTTCATAACAAAAACAACGCACGCCGACTCTACTACTTCTCGCTCGAATATCTCATGGGCCGTCTGACCGAGAATAACCTGCAAAACACCGGCTTGATGGAGGCCGCCCGCACGGCGTTGGCCGAGGTTGGGGTCGATTTGACCGAGCTGCGCGAAGTGGAAGTGGATATGGGACTCGGAAATGGCGGCCTCGGTCGTCTGGCGGCGTGCTTTCTGGATTCGCTGGCAACGCTCGATCTGCCTGCGATCGGCTACGGCATTCACTACGAGTTCGGTCTGTTCAAGCAGGAGTTTGTGAACGGCAACCAGATCGAGCACCCTGACAACTGGATGATATTTGGCACGCCTTGGGAAATATGCCGGGCCGAGTTCACCCAGGACGTGCAGCTCTACGGACGGGTTGAGAACGTCTTCGATAACCACGGCAACTACCGTCCGCGCTGGGTGGACACCAAACGCATCTTGGGCGTGCCCTACGACATTCCGATTGCAGGCTATGGCACGCAGACGGTGAACCTCCTTCGCCTCTGGGCTTCGCGCTCCACCGAGGAGTTCGACCTCTCCGCCTTTAATTCCGGCGGCTACGTCGAGGCCGTGCGCGAGAAGGCGATCGGCGAGACCGTGTCCAAGGTGCTTTACCCGAACGACAAGACCGAAAACGGCAAGGAACTCCGCCTCATCCAGCAGTATTTCTTCGTCTGCTGCTCGATGCGCGACATCATCCGCCGCCACTTCCGCATCAAGGGCAACTCCTGGGACAACTTCGCCGGCAAGGTCGCGGTCCAGCTCAACGACACCCATCCGGCCGTCGCCATCGCCGAGCTGCAGCGCATCCTCATGGACGAGCATGATTTTCAGTGGGATGCCGCCTGGGCCATCGTCTCCAAAACCTTCGGATACACCAACCACACCCTGCTCCCCGAGGCATTGGAAAAGTGGACGCTGCCGCTCTTCTCCCGCGTGCTCCCCCGGCACAGCCAAATCATCTTTGAAATCAACCTGCGTCTCATGGACGCCGTCGAGGCTCGTTGGCCGGGCGATAATGAGAAAAAGAACATCTGCTCGCTGGTTGACGAGAACGGCTCCAAATCCTTCCGCATGGCCAACCTCGCGGTCGTCGGCTCGCATGCCGTCAACGGTGTCGCCGCACTGCATACCCAGCTCCTGAAGAAGGACCTGTTCCCTGAGTTCGACGCCCTGTATCCGGGTAAATTCCAGAACAAAACCAACGGCATCACGCCGCGTCGCTGGCTCCTCGATTGCAATCCGCGTCTCTCCACCTTGCTCGTCAAAACCCTCGGCAACACCGAGTGGGCGCGTGATCTCGACCTGCTGCAAAGCCTGGAGAAATTCGCGGATGACGCTGATTTCCAGAAAGAGTTCATGGACGTGAAACACGCCAACAAGGTGGAGCTCGCCGCCGTCATCGCCCGCGATTGCGGCATCACGGTCTCGCCGGACGCACTCTTCGACGTGCAGATCAAGCGACTCCACGAATACAAGCGCCAGCACCTGAACCTGCTCCACATCATCACGCTGTATCGCCGCCTGCTCCAGAATCCGGCGCTCGACATCGTGCCCCGCGTCTTCGTCTTCGCGGCCAAGGCCGCCCCCGGCTACGATCTCGCTAAAAACATCATTCGCGCGATCAACGTCATCGGCAAACACATCAACGAGGACGCCCGCATCGGCGGCAAATTGAAGGTGGCCTTCCTGCCCAACTATCGCGTCTCGCTCGCCGAGCGCATCATCCCCGCCGCCGATCTTTCCGAGCAGATCTCGACCGCCGGCAAGGAAGCCTCCGGCACCGGCAACATGAAGCTCGCCCTCAACGGCGCGCTCACCATCGGCACGCTCGACGGCGCCAATGTCGAAATCGGCGAAGAGGTCGGAGAGGACAATATCTTCATCTTCGGGCTCACGGTTCCCGAGGTCGAGGTGCTGGACGCCAAGGGCTACAGCCCGTGGGATTACTACCACCGCGACGCCGAGTTGCGCGCCGTCATCGATTGGCTCGGCAGCGATTACTTCACGCCCGGCGAACAACACGCCTTCGGCGCCCTGCACCACAGTCTCACCGGCGGCGGCGATCCCTATAAGTGTCTGGCCGACTACCGCAGCTATGTGGAGGCCCACGAGAAGGTGGATATCGCCTTCCGTGACGCCAAGCGCTGGGCAAAAATGGCCATCCTCAACACCGCCCGGGTCGGCAAGTTCTCCAGCGACCGCACCATATCGGAATACGCCAAGGACATCTGGAATCTCCCCAGTCTTCCTGTCG
>JBEGTN010000322.1:0-7590 GCA_041179405.1 Verrucomicrobiota bacterium | reverse complement strand
GGCAAGATGCTACTGGGCATCCGCATCGTGAAACTCGACGGCTCCAAGGCGAGCTTCGGCAGTGTCTTCCTGATGCGCGCCATTTTACCGGGGCTCATCGGAGGCATCCCTACGATTGGCGCGGTTTTTTCCCTAATCGACGTCCTGCTCATCTTTCGCGAGGACCGGCGCTGCATCCACGATCTTATGGCCGGGACCATCGTCATCGAGGCCTGATCCCGCCTGAAACAACCACTTTTACCTAGCAGCCTGTCCTTCACCTCTGCATGTCATCTTCGCGTCGCCGTCCCGCCGCTGCCAAATCAGCCGCCGTCACCGCCAAATCTGCTCGTTCCCACGCTAAAAACCCTCCGGTCAGCGCGGCGGCAATCTTAACTGCGGACGATGAGGCTTCGGTTCTGCTGCCCAAGAACCACCCCGCGCCCATCACGCGCTCAACGCGTCCCACCAAAGCCGCTTACTTCAATCGCGAACTGTCTTGGCTGGCTTTTAACCGCCGTGTCCTGGAACAGGCGCGCAACGCCCGCCATCCGCTCCTCGAACGGGTCCGTTTCCTCGCCATCGTTTGCAGCAATCTCGACGAGTTCTTCGAGATCCGTGTCGCCGGCCTGATCCAGCAGGTGGACAGCGATGTCACGCCCTCCGGCGGCGTCGATACCCTTGGCGCCCGCGAGCAATTGCGTCGCATCCACTCGGTCGTCGCCTCCTTGGTCGAGGATCAATACCGCATCTGGCGCGACGAACTCGTGCCCGCCCTGGCTGAGGAGCGGATCATCTTCGTCAAGCCCTCCGAAATGAGCCCTGCGGAACTGGCCTGGGTGCGGTCCTATTTCGAAGCGCAGATATCGCCCGTGCTGACTCCGCTCGCACTCGACCAGTCGCACCCTTTTCCCCACCTCGGCAACAAGACCATCAACGTTGTCGTCTCCCTCGACGATCCCGCCACACCCGAGATCGACCGCCACTTCGCCATCCTGCCCGTGCCTCGCATCCTCCCTCGCCTCGTGCGCATCGAGACCGAGGACGTTTCCTGCCACCGCTATATTTTTCTCACCGAGATCATCAAGCTGTGCGCGGGCGAGCTTTTCCCCGGCTTCGCCATCCACGCCGCCCACGCTTTCCGCGTCACCCGCAACAGCGACCTCTACATCGACGACGAGGAAGCCGAGAACCTGCTCAAGAAAATCGAGGAGGAGCTGCGCAATCTCCGTCGCGGCGCCGCCGTGCGTCTGGAGATCGAGGACGGCGTGGACGACCAGATTTTCGCCACCCTCTGCGACCATCTTTCCCTTTCGCACGAATACGTCTTCCGGCTTGAGGGCTCCATCAACCAGCTCCGCCTCATGGCCCTGGCGGACATCGACCGGCCCGACCTGAAGTATAGCCCTTTCACGCCCGTCAACCTTTCTCCCCTGTGCGACGCCGGGACTATTTTTGAGACCCTCCGCGAGCGCGATGTGCTTCTCCATCATCCCTACGATTCGTTCCAGCCTGTCGTCGATTTCGTCGAGCAGGCCGCGCGTGATCCGCAGGTTCTGGCCATCAAGCAAACCCTCTACCGCACCAGCGGTGACTCGCCCTTCGTCAAGGCCCTCATCGAGGCCTCCCGCCAGGGCAAACAGGTCACCGCGCTGGTCGAACTCAAGGCCCGCTTCGACGAGGCGAACAATATCCAATGGGCGCGCCAGCTCGAGGAGGCCGGCGTGCATGTCGTTTACGGTCTCATCGGTCACAAAACCCACTGCAAGGTCGCGCTCGTCGTCCGCCGCGAGGCCGACGGCAAACTCCGCCGCTACGCCCATCTCGGCACCGGCAATTACAACCCTCGCACCGCCAAAGTCTACACCGACCTCAGTCATTTCACCTCCCGTGAGGTGCTGACTGCCGACGCCGCCGCGCTCTTCAACACCCTCACCGGCCTTGGCCGCGCACCGCATTTCACCCACCTGCTTGTCGCGCCCTTCACCCTGCACCGCCGCATCCTCGAACTCATCCGCCGCGAGACAATCAACGCCGCCGCCGGACGCCCCGCGCGCATCATGGCGAAGATGAATTCCCTGGTGGACCAGGCCGTGATCGACGCCCTCTACGAGGCCTCCCAGGCGGGCGTGCAAATCGACCTCATCATCCGCGGCGTCTGCTGCCTCGTGCCGGGCGTGCGCGGCCTCAGCGAAAACATCCGCGTGCGCTCGATCGTGAGCCGTTTTCTGGAGCACGTCCGCGCCTCCTACTTCCACAACGACGGCGGCGAGCCCGACGTTTACGCCGGCAGCGCCGACTGGATGCCGCGTAATTTCTTCCGCCGCATCGAGGTCGTCTTCCCCCTGCTCGACCCCGGCCTGCGCCGTTGGGTGATCGACGAACTCTTCGCAATCGAGCTCCAGGACAACGAGGCCGCCCGCCTGCTCACGTCCGGCGGCGGCTACCTGCCCATCGCTCGCCTGGAAGGTGTCCCGATTTTCTCCGCCCAATCCTACTTCCTCGCCAGTGCCGCCCAGCGCACCCAGGCCGAAGCAGACAGAGCGTAATCCGCTCCGTCGGACGCCGGGCAACTACAGTCTCAGCCATTATTTTTGGAGTGCGGAGCCTCGGCTCCGCTTTGGCCTCTGCGCCTCGGCGCAGAGCCTTCGCGCTCCATAACGCCAACTTTGTCAGCGAACTAAAAGAGACTACCAGGCCGCCTCGAAAACATGCGTGCCCGACTCGACCTCGTGAACAACGCCCGCCCCTCCGTCCTTGGCCGGCATGTAAATACTCGCGGTCGTGTTGGCGGGGATCGTTGCCTTCAGAATGAACTTTCCGTCGCGCCGCTCCCAGCGCACCGATACGCGACCATGCGCGGTGTCGTGCCAGGCCTCCACCCATTCGAGCCCCGCCACCGGATGCGGACGGATGATCGTATGCTTAAAACCGGGCGCTGCCTCGTCGGGCGCGATACCGGCGAGGTCGTGGTAAAACCACTCAGTGACCGACCCGAGAAAGAAGTGATTTTGCGACGCGCCGAGCTGCGCGTTCCATGACTCGGCCAACGTCGTATTGCCCTGCTTGAGCTGGTAGGCGTAGCCAGGTTTTTCGGGATTGGTGACGAGACGGTAAACAAGATCGGCGTGACCGGCTGCGGTCAGCGCGCGAAAGAGGTAGGGCGTGCCGATGGCCCCGGTGGTGTAATGACCGCGGGTCTCGATGTCCTTGAGCAACGCGGCGAGCACCGGCGCGCGCGCAGCGGGCTCGGCGAGGTCGAGTGCGAGCGGCAGGGTGAGCGAGGTCTGCGAACCGCTGCCGTAGAGTTCGGGCGTGCCGGGCTTAAAAAGTTCGCGATTAAACACCGTGCGGATCGCCCAGGCCTTAGCAGAGAAGCTCGTGGCATCTTCCACGCGGCCGAGCACGGCGGCGATCTTCGCCAGCACGAGCGCGTCCTGATAAAAATGCGCCGTGGCGGTGACCGGCGGCGGCGTGAGGTTGGCGCGGCCGGGCTTGTCCAGCGTGATGTCATACCAGTCGCCCAGCCCTTCGGCCAGCAGGCCTCCGGCGGCCTGGGTTTCGAGGTAGGCGAAGTAGCGCTTCATCGCGTCGTAGTGCTCGCGCAGCGGGCCCTCGTCGCCGGTGAACACATATTGCTGCCAGGGCACGAGGATGAAGGACGCGCCCCACTCGGCCGCCGCGCGGTAGGTGCCCTTGAACACGGTGTATTCCGGCGCGACGTTGGGGATGAGTCCCTCGGGCGTCTGGGCCTCGGCCATGTCGCGCGCGTTTTTGGCCGCGATGCGGTCGATGGCCCACTCGTAACGCAGCGCGGGGCCGTCGAGGTGGTTTTGCTCAAGCCAGCCGAGTTTTTCGCGGTGCGGGCAGTCGGTGAGGATCGAGACCATGTTCGAGCATTGCGCCCAGCGCACCAGGTCGCGGATGCGGTTGAGCGTCGGATCGGAGCTGGCGAAGTTCCCGGCTGGAGCCGCCGTCGAGTGGACGATCACCATCTCCAGCGAGTCCACCTTCGGCCGCGTGCCGCCCTCGCTCGCGGGCAGTAGCTCCGCATAAAGGTAACGCGAACCGAGGTAGTAAAACTGGGGGAACCACGTCTCGGGAGCGTCGGTCGCCTTGGTGTATTGCCACCACGCACTGCCACGGTGCGCGCCGCCCATGGTGGAGCGGTTGATCGTGCCGTCGTCGTTGACCACCTCGCCGGCGGTGAGCTTCACCACCGAACCGGCGGGACCGCTGACGGTGACGCGGGGCATGAACGAGGCGTTCTGGCCAAAATCATAGAGCACCGTGCCGGGGTTAAGTTCGCGGGTCGCCGCGACCGCACGGGTCTCGATCGGAGCAACCGGCTCGGCCGCGTGGCTCTGGCCGCGCAGCACGCCGCTCGCGCCGGAAAACACCGCCGCCGCCGTCCAGCCCGCGTCGGCGAAGCCGGGCCGGTCCCAGCCCGCCTGCACCAGCCGAGCATCGAAATCCTCGCCGCCGTAGATGCTGGAAAAGGTGATCGGGCCGGCGTGGGTTTTCCACGTCTCGTCGGTGGGCACGGTCTCCACCGTGCCATCGGCGTATTCGAGACGCAGGTGGAGAATCGCGCGCTGCGAGCCGAAGGTGCCCTTGAACTTCGCGAAGCGACCCTCGGGCCGCGCCACGTGAAACATGCCGTTGCCGAGGGACAGGCCGGCGGCGTTGGCGCCCTCGCGGAGCAGCGCGGTGACATCGCGGGTGTCGTAGAGAATGGTGTCCTTGTAGTCGGTCCAGCCAGGGGAGAGCACGTCCACGCCGGCCTTTGCGCCGTTCAGGAACAGCTCGTATTGGCCGAGGCCCGACACATACGCGAGTGCGCGGCGCAGGCCGGACTTCACCGTGAACTCGCGGCGCAAGAGGGTGTTTTCCAAACGCTCGGGTGCGGCTGAAGTGATCCACTTCGCGCGCCAATCATCCGGCGCGAGCAGGCCCATCGTCCAAGTGCTGGGCTCGCTCCAGGCCGAGGCGTGGCCGTTGCGATCCCAACTGCGCGCCTTCCAAAACACGCGTTCCGACGCGGCCAGCGCACGACCCGAGTAAGGCACGAGCACGGTGCGGTCGCCGGCCACGCAACCGCTATCCCAGGCGTCGCCGCGTCCGGCGGCGAGCGCCTCGGGCGAGGTGGCGACGAGCACCTGCCACGCGGTCTGCCGCTGGCCGGATTCGTCGGACACGATTTGCCAGGAGAGGCGAGGTTGCGCGACATCCACGCCCAACGGATCAACCGCCAGCTCAACCGTCGGATGCTCGACTTGATACGTCGCGTCGAGTCGCGCACCGACGAGCAAAAGCAACAAACCTAGCAGCAGACGCGCGTTCATAGTTTGGCAGGATCTAGCACCACGTGTTTGATCTGCTCGCGATTAAACGTGTAGGTAATGTGGACGAGACCGTCGGCGGCCTGGATAACCGCCGGATAGGCGTAGCCGCTCTTGCAGGGCTCGGTCTCGAGCGTGACGACACGAGTCCATTCGATGCCGTCGGAGGAGACCGCGACGGCGAGCGGGTAGCGGTTGCCCTTGGCCTCGTCGGCGCGGTGGGCGGTGGGATTATAGACGATCAACTGGCGGCCGTCGGCGAGGGTGACGGCATCGGTGCCTGAGTTGGGATTGGGCAGCTCGGTGGCGGTCTGCGGGCTCCAGGTCTTGCCGCCGTCGGCCGACCAGCTTTGCGCGACGACGCCCTGCTTGGTGCGGCTGAGCGCTTGCAACTTGCCGTCGGCATGGAAAAGCACACTCGGCTGGATGGCGTCCAAACCCGGCCCCTTTTTCACCGGGCCGATTTTCTCCCAGGTCGCGCCCTGATCGGCGGAGCGCTCGAAGTGAACCAGCCAACCCTCGGCGTCTTTATCTTTCTCGGTGCTCTTATTGCCTTCGGTGCTGGTCGGGGAAAGCCAGGAGCCATCGGCGAGCACGACGGGTTTGTTTTTGATCGGCCCGAGGATGCCCTCCGGTAGGCGGCGCGGGGCGCCCCAGGTTTTGCCGCCATCGGCGGATGTCATGACCATGCCCCACCAATCACGCGGCGTGGGGCCGACCTTGTAGAAAAGTTGCATCGGCGCACCCTTTGGCGCGAAGAGCACCGGGTTCCACGTCGGCAGGCGGGCCGCGCCGTCGGGCTGCACGCCGTCGGCCACCATGACGCCGGGCTGCCAGCGGCCGTCCTCGTAACGCGCGACGTAGATGCACACGTCGGGATTGCGCTCCTTGGTGCCGCCGAACCAGGACGCGACGAGGTGACCGGGAGAGGCCTCCACGATAGTCGAGGCGTGGCATTCCGGATAAGGCGCTCCGGGGTTGATCAACTCCGCGCGGATGATCGCGGGATGCGGGGCGGCACGAAGACTAAACGCGCTCGCCAGCGACAGGAGCAGAAGGGAAAGCCGGGTTTTCATGGGGAAACAGGTTCCGGCGAGCGGATGACATCGCGCCGGGCATAGACGAAAGCCGCCACGAGCAGCAGCACGGCGGCGACGACATAGATCACGCCGCCGAAGGCGATGGCCTCGCTCATGTTGTCGATGTCCTTTTCATGCCGCCCGTATTTGGTGGCGAAGCCGACCGCGAGCGGACCGAGCGCGCCGCCGCCCCACCCGACCGTGTTCATGATGCCCGCCGCCGTGGCGCGTGCGCGGGGCTCGATCACGTCGTAGAGCGAGGCGAAGATGTTGGAATCGTAGAGCCCTTTGCAGAGGCCGAAGAGCGTCATCGCGATCAGCAGGGTGCTAACCTCTTTCGTCAGCCCGACCAGGACGATGAAGCTCGCGCCCGCGAGCAGCCCGAGGGCCTGCACAAGGATGCGTCCGCCGGCCAGCCGCTTGGCCAGCGCATCAGCCAGCAGCCCGCCCACCGGCACGCTAAACGCGCTGGCGAGGTGGATGAACACCGAGCCGGACAAGCCGGCCGTCGTGAGTTTGAAATCGAACTTTTCGGTTAGAAAAGTCGGCGTCCAAGTCAGGAAGATCGTCGCTACGAAGTTCGCGCCGAGGAAGCCGAGCATCAGCAGCACCGCCGTCGGCCGGCGGAAAATCTCGCGCAGCGTTGGCCCGATGCCCAACGGAGCCTCCTGCGGCGTGGCGTCGGCCGCTGTGCGATCCGATGCGCCGCGAACGGGCTCGCGCAGGAAACGCATCAACATCAGCGCCAGCACGAGCCCCGCGCCGCCGAAGAAATAGAATCCGACGCGCCAGCCGTATTGCTCGGCGAACCACGCCCCGAGCCAGCTGCCGACGATCGTGCCGGCGTAGACGCTCGACTGGTGCAGCGACATCGCCCGCGAACGCGTCTCGCGTCCGTGGTAGTCGCTCACCAGCGACATGGTCGCGGGGAAATAAAACGTCTCCCCGATGCCTTCGAGCGCGCGCACGGTGACGAAGTGCCAGAACCGGCTGCACCAGCCAGTGAACACCGTGACCAGGCTCCAGAACACGCAGCCGCCGAGGATGAGCTTCTTGCGCGACACCCGGTCGGCGATGAAACCCGCCAGCGGCGCTCCGGCGGCGTAAACCCACGCGAAGGCCGAGCCGATAAACCCGAGCTGCACCGCATCAAAACCGAATTCGGCCTTGAGCTTGGGAAACACCGAGAA
>JBEGTN010000321.1:0-3307 GCA_041179405.1 Verrucomicrobiota bacterium | reverse complement strand
TCAGGTCCATCGCCCAGGTGATGCCGCGCAACCGGTCGGTCGCGTGCGAGGTGTGGAAGGTCGCGTGCGCCAGCCGCCGTCCGAGCGCGGCCAGATCGTAGCGCTTGCCGCCCGCCACCTGCGAGTCGAAGACCGCCAGCAACTCGCCCGCCAGCAACTCGCGGCGGCCGCTGTCGAGCGCCACCTTGTCCGCGTCCACCAGCCAGTCGAGGTCGCGCCACACCTCGGCCCCAAGCACCCGCCTCGGCCTGCGCTCCGGCGGCAGCGCGCGCAGCGCCTCCAGGCAGCGCAGAAAAACCGCCACATGGGTATCGTGCTTGTCCGCCGGCTGGTGCAGGTAAACCACCTCGGGCGAGCACGCGCCGAAGATCGCCGCGAGATCCGCCGACACGCCCGCGTCGCCGGGCCGCTTCACCGCCGCGCTGGGGTGCGCGAGCTGCACCTGGATCGCATAGCCGCCGAGCTCCGCCGCCCGCCGCTGCTCCTCGCACCGCGCCGCCAGCATCTGTTCGTCAGTGAAGTTTGAATACGCTCCGGCGCGCGGCGAGCCCGCCCCGTTCGTCACCACCACGCCGCCGAAGGCTTTCTTCGCCGGCTCGTCCAGGCAGTCGCAGATGCCGTCAAAGGCCAGGATCTCGATGTCGTCCTGGTGCGCCGCCACGCAGAGGTGAGTTACGCGCGCGAGCGCGGCGGCGGCGGGCCCGCCGCCCGAGGGCACGTAAACATCCGCGCTGGCTTGGGAAAATTTCATGGCTCCACGCAACAGGGGTTTTGAGCGGAAATAAACGCGCAAAAACAGCCAACGCCTACTCGATCAGGCCCGCCAGCACTTCGTCGCGGCTCAGCTTAAAGGCCGCCCGCACCGCCGCGAAGGCCTCCAGGCACTCCGCCGGCGAACCCGCCCGCCCGAGGTGCATCGAGAGAGTGGCCCCGTCGCACTCCACCCGCGCCGTCACGCCGGGCACGGTGAGCGTGCAACGGCTCGCATCCGACGGATACTCGACGTGCAAGGCCGCGTCCGCCGCCAGCGCCTCGACCGCGTCGATTACCGCCTCCACCCGCACTCCGCGCGCGAGGTCGAAGACCACCGCGTCAAACTGCGCCGCGAAGAGCGTGTTAAACTCCGCCAGCTGCACCAGATCGCCGTTGCGCAGCGAGTGCAGCGAACGCGTCACTTCGTAGCGTGCGGGGTCCGCCGCTTCCAGCGCGTAGGTCAGCTCCCAGCAAAAATCCTTGGTCGTGAGCGTCGCCACCCCCGCGCCGACATCCAGCGTGATGCCCGCCCGTTTGTAGCTCAGCGCCGCCCGCGCGCGTTGAAACATCTCCTCCGCCTCGTTCGTGAGTTCGCCCGCGCAAAGCTTGGCCAAAAAACCGCTCGTCGCCGGGTTCACCGCGTCGGGGAGCTTGTGCCGCGATTTATCGAAGGCCTTGAGCGCCTTCACCGCGCCGCCGCCGCCGCCGCCGCTCAGCCTCACCTGCGAAATTCTGGAAAACGGCGAATTCATGGTTCGATGCAATATCGCAGCGTGGATAAAAAACCCTCCGCGCCAAGCCCCGCCTCCGCGCCTGGCGGCTTTACGGTTTTACCCGCTCCTTCATTCGCCTACGGCGGCGATATGCGTATAACTACCAAAGGGCTCGTTTCTGATTGAGCCCTCCGCACCAGTCCCCTTTTTGCAACTCGCCCGTGACAAGCCCGCTCAATTTTAATTCCGAACTGCCCGTGCTCGTCGTGCCTGACGTGCATCAGGACCTTGGCTTTCTCAAACGGGCGGCCGCCTTGGCGGAGCAAGAGGGCGCCGGCATACTTTTTCTCGGCGACTATGTGGATTCGCTCAATCCCCGCTGGAGAAACGCCCCTTCTCTTGAAGCCATCGCCAAAGCGCTTCCAGAACTCGCCGAAACCCATCCGCACGGCTGTTTGTTTCTGGCGGGCAATCACGATATCATGGCGTTGCAAACCGCGCATTCCCGCGCCCGACGGCTCATCTCCGGCCACGCCGATTTGATCGCCTCGGTGCAGGCCGCCCGGCAACCCGAGACCAATTACAGCGCCCTGATCGGCGCCTGGCCCAGACAGTTTTTGCGCACCTGGCAAATCGCCGCAGTCTGCCACGGCTACATACTCTCCCATGCCGGCGTCGCCCGCCGTTTCTGGCCTTGGTCGGCCGCGCCCGACAGCGCCGGGCAGACCAAGGCCTTTGTCGAATCCTCTTCCCGCGCCTGGATTCGCTGGCTCGAGGAGGGCACGGACAATCCTCTCTTTGCCGTGGGGCCCGCGCGCGGCGGCAAAGTCTCCCCCATCGGCGGACCGCTCTGGATGGATTGGGACGCCGAATTCGTGGACGACTTGGAGCTGCCCCAGATCGTGGGTCACACCCGCGGTCTTGAACCGCGCCGCAAGAACCGCAGCTGGTGCATCGACGCGTCCCAGTCCTGCGCAGGTCTGCTCGACCCCGCTCTCGGACTGCGGATGGTCAAAATCTGACCGGCGCGCCCCGGTTCAGACGTGAGCCAGAATATCCGCGACCGGGAAACGCACTTTGGGTGCCGTCGCGTATTTGTCGTCCGCCGCGCGATAGCCGGCGGCGCACGATACCACGGTGGCAAATTCGGTGCCCTTTAATCCCAGGATCTCGTCGTAAGCGTCCGGGGCGATGCCCTCCATCGGACAGGCGTCCACGCCGAGCAACGCGGCGGCGGCCATGAACTGCCCCAGCGCGATGTAAACCTGCTTGCTCGCCCAAGCCTCGATGAGGCCGGCGGCGCTCATCTTGTCGATGAAACCAGTCATCATGCCACGATAAGGCGCGAGCGCCTCAAGCGAGCCGCCGCGCAGCTCGACCTGGCGGGCGAGGAATTTGTCCACGTAGGCCGCGTCAACGCCCTTGCGCATGGCAAAAACGACGTGGTGCGAGCTATCGGTGACTTGTGCCTGACCCCAGGACGCGGCCAGCAACTTCGCCTTCACGGCGGGGTCGGTCACGACGATGAACTTCCACGGTTGAAGACCGAAGGAAGACGGGGCGACGACGAGGGCGTGCTCAAGCGCAGCCCACGTATCGGCCGGGATCTTTTTTGCGGCGTCAAATTTTTTGGTGGCGTAGCGCCAGTCGAGCGCGGCGGTGAGTTGGGTGGTGGTGATAGGTGTCATAATACGGGTTTAATTGAATGCGGGAATGAAAACTCTGACAGAGCAAGAATCATACGTTGAGAAAGGGATAATCGGTATATCCCTCGGCCGCGCCGGGCAGGTAAAACGTCGCCTGATTGGGCGTGTTAAGCGGAGCGTTTTTCAAAAAGCGCG
>JBEGTN010000320.1:0-10562 GCA_041179405.1 Verrucomicrobiota bacterium | reverse complement strand
GTCGTGAAACGCGGACCAGGGGCCGGCGAGCGAGGTGGCGGTGGCGTATTGATTGGGGTTGGGGTCCCAGCCGCTCATCCAGGAGCCGATCACGTAGTAGAGGCCATCGTATTTAACGAGGGCGCCGCCTTCGAGGGGGGATTTGATGAAGCAGACCTCACGCACGACATCGAGGTAGTCCTCGGAAAGGGCGGCGATGTAAAAGCCCTTGGTCGGTCGGGACTCGAAGATGAGGTAGGGCGTGCCGTCGTCGTCGATGAACTGGCCCAGGTCGCGGCTCTCAAAGCCGAGTGGACGGAAGCTGCGCAGGTAGGTGTAGTCGCCGTCGATGGTGTCCGACACCGCGACACCGACGCGGGCGAGCTTGTAGGCGCTGCCTTGGCCGGAGGCGTTGAGCGTGCCGTCGATGTGCATATACATGACGTATTTGCCGGTCTTCGGATTATGAAAAACCTTGGGGCGTTCGAGCACCCAGCGCGGCCCGAGCTTCTCGGGGTCTTCGGATTTGAAAACATGCCTGCGAAACTCCCAGTTGAGCAGATCGCGCGAAGTGTAGCAGGCGACGAAACAGCCACTCTCGGGATGATCAGACGAACGATCCTCGCCGAACCAATAGTAGGTGTCGCCCTGTTTCAGGATACCGCCGCCGTGGGCCTGGATGTGCCGGCCGCGATCCTCGGGCCAGAGGGAGCCGGGGGTGATACGGTCGCGCGGCGCGAGGGCAGCCGTGGGATCGGCGGCATGGAGCGCGGGGGCGCCTAGGGCAAGGAGGCCGGTGACAAGAAACGTAGCACGGACGAGAGCGGAGAACATGATGTTTAAACCTCTAAATTCGCAGTCGGAATTAACCACAGATCCCACGCCCCACTCTCAATCCAGAGCCTCAAAGCAACGGGGAATGAGTGTAAGCGGCGGCTGGCGCAGGCCGTGCGCCCTCCCCGCTCGTCGTATCTAGGTGGCAGGGGTAGTTCAGCGTGCCACCGCCGAGCTGGGGTGGCGGATGGACTCCAGCAGCTTGCTCATCGCCTCCAAGCGTTCCGGATGCGCAGTTGCCACGTTTTCCCGCTGGCCGATATCGACCGAGAGGTCGTAGAGCTGCGGCACCGAGGAGTTGCCCGATTCTACAGTCTTGTCGCCGAACAAGGCCGGACCCGGATAACGGGGAATATAGACCCAGCTCCCTTCACGCACGAGGGTCTTGGCGCCAAAGCCTTCAGTCACGAGGTTGTCGCGACCCACTTGGGTGCGGCCCAGGATGGCGTCAGCCAGCTGACGGCTGTCGGACTTCTCCGTGTCGGCCAGCGGCGCTCCGGCAAGGTGGGCAAAGCTCGCAAGGAAATCCACCTGGCTCAGCAGGGCCCCGGACTCTCCGTGCTTCACGCGACCCGGCGCCCAAACGATCGTGGGCACGCGGGTGCCGCCATCGAAGAGACTGTATTTGCCGCCGCGCAAGGGACCGGCCGGGCGGTGTTTGCCAGTGAGTTCATCGGCCTGGTCAAGGTAGCCGTCGGTGAGGATGGGGCCGTTGTCGCTGGAGAACACCACGACGGTGTTTTCCGCCAGACCGAGCGCCTTGAGGTGGGCGAGCACTTCGCCGACGACCCAGTCGAGTTCCATGATGACGTCGCCACGCGGTCCCTTGGTGGAAGCGCCTTTGAAGCGTGCCGACGGAATGCGGGGCACGTGGGGTTGGTGCAAGGCCATGTAGAGGAAAAAGGGGGTGTCCTTCTTGCGCGTGATGAAGTCCTTCGCCTGCCCTAGGAAGACATCGGTCATCGTAGTATCGTCCCAGGTCGCGGCCTTGCCACCGCGACTGAAGCCGATGCGGGGCACGCCGTTCACGATGGTGTCGAAATGCTGCTTGTCGCTGTGCTTCATGGTGAGCAACTCGGGGTGGGTGCGGCCGGTCGGCACCTCGGGGAAGGGGTTTTTGTCGCCATAGACAACCTCGAGCGGGTCCTTGGGATCGAGGTTCAGCACGTGGCGGTTTTTCACGAAGACCGACGGCACCCGGTCGTTGGTCGCGGCTATGATGAACGACTCGTCGAAGCCCACATCGACCGGCGTGGGGCGGATCTCCGTGTTCCAGTCGATTTTACCGTTACCTAGCCCGATGTGCCACTTGCCGACCACGGAGGTCGAGTAGCCGGCGCGCTTGAGCACGGCGGGCAAGGTGAGCTCGTTCGGGCCGATGATCATGGGTGCATCGCCGGCCAAGATGCGGGCATTGGGATTGCGCCAGGGATAAGTGCCGGTGAGCAGGCTGTAACGCGAGGGCGTGCAAGTCGCTGCCGTCGCGTAAAAATTGGAAAAACGCACTCCCTCGGCCGCCATCGCGTCGAGGTGCGGGGTGGGAATGCCGTCTGCGCCATAACAACCCAAGTCGCCAAAACCGAGATCATCGGCATAGAGGATGACTATATTCGGGGGCTTGGGCAAGGTGGCTTGAGGGGAATTCATTTGAGCGAAGGAGTCAGAGGGAAAGTGCGCGGCGAAAGCCCCGAGCAGGGCAACGCCGAGGATGAAACAGGAACGAGGCTTAAACGATATTTCAGGCAGGGGTATCATGGTGGAAGCAGTGCGTCGGACCTTTAGCAGACCGGCTGAGGCGGTAGTGATTGAGAGCTAGCGCGGTGGGGAAAAACAATGGGTGCGCAAATAATGTATATTATTTTGTTTGAAATTTGTCTGCAATGTCGTTTGCTCAGTCAACCCTAAAGTTACCACGGTCACTGCGCCGTTACGCCGAGGTCGAGACATGTGTCCCGGCATACCGACTCCGCACCAGCTAGTATTCCCACCCTCTACCCAACCCCGCCCTCTCCTCATCGTTCATGAAACTACCGCGCCAAGTCTCATTAGCCGCCGCCTTGGTGTTCGCCGGGCTCTGCCTTTCCCCGCTGGCCGCCGTGGCTGTCGGAACCAAACCTGAAATCAAAGTCACCGGAGCCGCCCAGGTCGACCGCGCGGATAAAGATGGAGTTGTTCTCCGGCTCGAAAAAGCGTCCGGAGGGGCCTCGGTGGACTTCAACTACCCGGCGACGTCGCTGGACTTGTCTGCGTTTCGCGATCTCGCGGTGAAGGTCGGCAACGCCTCGACGGCGGAGCTGGACATCCTGATCACCGGCGTGAGCGACTTCGCCTCCTTCAGCCGCCGGACACAGACACGTTTCCTGGTGCGCCCGGCCGAGCAGATGGATCTGCGGGTGCTCATGACACGCGAGCCGCTCCCGAAGGACCATCCCCTCGTCAAGCGCCTGGGGAATCTCTATGGCTTCCCGTGGGGACACCAACGCCACTGGCAGCACATGGACAACGCGGCCATCCTTCGCGTCTCCGTCCGGGTTGACTGGCTGGATGCCCGCCCCGGCCAGACCGTAAAACTGAGCAGCCCCTTCGGAATCGGCCTCTACACGGTCGATCCCGCGATTCTGGAAACACTCGACCTGCCCTTGGTGGACGTCTTCGGTCAGGCGAGGGATATCGACTGGCCGGGCAAAATCGCCGGCGCGAACGAGCTGCGCGCAGACGCCGCAGCCGATCTCGCGCTCGTCGCCTCCGTTACCCAACCGCGCGAGGGCCGCAGCCGCTTCGGCGGCGAAAAAGGCGCTCCGCGCCAGAAGGCGACCGGCTTTTTCCGCACCGAGAAAATCGACGGCAAATGGTGGTTCGTCGATCCGGAGGGCCACCTCTTCTGGTCTCTCGGCGTCAACACTGCCGCCAACTCCCCCGAAACCGTCGTCAAGGGCCGCGAGGAGCTTTTCCCCGAGGCCAGCCGCGGCAAGAACGAGATCGCCCACTACTGGGACAACATCAAACTCAAGCACGGCGAGGACGGCTGGCTCGACAAACACGCCGACGTCAGCTTAGCGCGCATGATGGACTGGGGCCTCAACACCATCGGCGCCTGGTCCATGCCCGAGCTCGCGGCGAAGCAACGCGTGCCCTACACGCTGATCGTCCACGTGAACACCCAGGGCTTCGGCGAGATCAAAAAAATCCCCGACCCCTATTCCGACGATTTCAAAAACTCGTTGAACTCGCGGCTCGCCAAACAAGCCACCGAAAATGCCCGGAGCCCGTGGCTCCTGGGCGTATTCATCGACAACGAACTCGAGTGGAAGAGCGGCACGGAGCTGGTCGTCGAGATCCTGAAGTGCCCGCCCGGCACTCCCGCACGCCGCGCCTTGGTGGAGCTCCTCAAGAAACGTTACGGCGGCATCGAGGCGCTGAACAAAGCATGGGGCACCGACCACGCTTCCTGGGAAGCACTTCGCCCCCGCGAAGCTGGCGGTTCCAACGACGCCGTGCCACCCGCCTACACTCAAGACCTTCGCGACTGCACGACGGAGTTCGCCAGGGCGTATTTCACGGCCTGCCGCGAAGCGATGGACCGGTATTTCCCCAACCACCTCTACCTCGGCTGCCGTTTCCACACCCTGAACCCGCTCATCACGGCGGAGGCTTCGCGCCACTGCGATGTGCTCAGTGCGAACCTCTACCGCTACAACGTGGCTGATTTCGCCATGACCACGGCGGAGGACAGGCCCTACCTCATCGGCGAGTTCCACTTCGGCATCCGCGACTACGGCAACTGGGGCGTGGGGCTCACGTGGGCCGCCGATGCGCGCAACCAGTCCGACCTCGTGCAGGCCTACCTGTCCGGCGCCCTGCGCCATCCCAATATCATCGGCGCACACTGGTTTCAATGGGCCAACCAGTGCCCGACCGGCCGCTTCGACGGCGAGAACTTTGGCGTTGGCCTGGTGACCGTGGTAGATCGCCCGGTGACCTCACTGGTGTCCGCGTTCCGCACTGTTGCCGACGCACTCTACGACTATCGGCTCGCGCCCGGCCCGGCCCGCATCGGCGCACCCGCCGCCCACTGACCACCCCCGACCCGCTCCACCCTTCACCGGTCCCGTTATGATCAAATACCCCACCCTCTCACTCGCGATCACCGCTCTCGCCCTGGCCTGCACCGGCTCGCTCGTCGCAGCAGAGCGCAAAGCCCCGAACCTCATCGTCATCATGACCGACGACCAAGGCTACGGCGACACCGGCTTCAACGGCTGCAAAGACATCCCCACGCCCAACATGGATCGCCTCGCCGCCGCCGGCGCGGTCTGCACCAACGCCTACGCCAGCTACTCGGTCTGCGCTCCCAGCCGCGCCGGTTTTATCACCGGCCGCTACCCGCAGCGCTTCGGCTTCGAACGCAACACCGCCTGGCAGCCGAAAGCGCCCGCCACCGGCCTCGCGGTTCAGGAGACGACCCTCGCGGCGGCCCTGCACCCCTACGGCTACAAATCCAGTGTCATCGGCAAGTGGCACCTCGGCGCGAATGACAACTTCCACCCCCTCAACCGAGGCTTCGACGAGTTCTACGGCCACCTCGGCGGCGGCCATCGCTACCTCCCTGAGGAGTTAACCATAAAAAACACCCTCGACTGCCGCAACGAGCCCGACAGCTACCGCTCCTGGATCTTGCGCGGCTTCGAGCCGGTGCGCACCGAGCGCTACCTCACCGAAGAGTTCACCCGCGAGGCACTCGACTTCGTCCGTCGCCAAAAAGACACCCCCTTCTTCCTCTATCTCGCCTACAACGCGCCCCACGCCCCGCTCCAGGCACCGGCGGAGGAGATCGCCAAATTCAGCCACATCAAAAACGAGAAACGCCGCACCTACGCGGCCATGCTCACGGTCGTTGACCGCGGCGTCGGCCAGGTGCTCGACCTGCTCGACGAACTGAAACTCACCGACGACACGATCGTCTTTTTCTTCTCCGACAACGGCGGCCCCACGAGCGCCAACGGCTCGAACAACGCGCCCCTGCGCGGCTTCAAGAGCGATCCCTACGAGGGCGGTTTCCGCGTGCCCTTCGCGGTCCGTTATCCTGGCAAGATCCCGGCCGGCACCACCTACGCCCAGCCCGTTTCGTTGCTCGACGTCTACGCTACCATGGCGGCCATTAACCAGATTCCGGCGAACGCCGAGCGCCCGCTCGATGGCGTAAACATCGTGCCCTACCTCAACGGCGAGAAAACCGGCGCGCCCCACGAACGCATCTACCTTCGCATGTTCGACACCGGCGCCTACGCGATGCGCGAAGGGGACTACAAGATCGTGCAACCCAAGAAAGCTGAAAAGCCCGCCCTCTACAATCTCGCCAAAGACATCGCCGAACGCGCCGACATCTCGGAAGGCGACGCCGAGCGCTTCACCAAAATGCAAGCCACCTACCAGGACTGGAACGCCCAGCTGATCGCGCCCGCTTTCCCCGGCCTCGATATGCGCGAGTGGGCGAAGCCGGACGCCGCCGCGAAAGACTAATCCCCCCCTCCCTCCCCTACTCCCCATGCGCACCATCGTCACACAATCCCTCGCGCTCGCTGCGCTCGCCCTCCCCCTTCTGTCACTGCCCTGCGAAGCCCTGGCAAAAGAGCCGGCGGAGCGCAAAGCACCCAACGTGATCGTCATCCTTGCCGATGAGATAGGCTACGGCGACGTCGGCTTCAACGGCGGCAACAGCATACCCACGCCCAACCTGAATCGCATCGCCGCCGGCGGCGTCGTTTGCACCAGCGGCTATGTCGCCCACCCGAATGGCTCCGCGAACCGCGCGGGCCTGCTCACCGGCCGCTACCCCGGTCGCTTCGGCTACGAACGCTCGGTCGCCTGGCGTCCGCAAGACCCCACGGCCGGTCTTCCCGTCACCGAGAAAACCCTCGCCGAAGCGCTTCATCCCCTCGGCTATCAGTCCGGCCTCATCGGTAAATGGCAGCTGGGTGCGAACGATGTCTTTCACCCCCTCAACCGCGGCTTCGACGAATTCTACGGCTACCTCGGCGGCGGCCATCGCTCCTTCCCGGAGGAGTTCACCGTGCAATATACGCACGAGGCACGCATCGAGCCGGATAGCTATCGCACCTGGATGTTGCGCGGCATGCAGCCCGTGCGCAGCCAGCGCTACCTCACCGAGGACCTGAGCCTCGAGGCGCTCGATTTTGTCCGCCGCCAGGGTGAAAAACCCTTTTTCCTCTACCTCTCCTACAACGCGCCCCGCGCCCCGCTTCAGGCGCCCGAAAAAGAGCTGGCCGCGTTCAGCAACATTAAAGACGAAAAGCGCCGCGCCTACGCCGCCATGATCACCGTCATGGACCGCGGCATAGGCCAGTTGCTTGACCTCCTCGATTCCCAGGAACTCGCCGACAACACCATCCTCTTTTTCCTCTCCTCCACCGGCGGCGACACTGCGGTCACCGGGGCTTACAACGGCTCGGTTAAAGGCATTCGCGGAGAACCGTTCGAAGGTGGCCTCCGGGTGCCTTTTGCCGTCCGCTGGCCGGGCAAATTACCCGGTGGCACGGTTTACCGGCAGTCGGTCTCCATGCTCGACATCTTTGCCACCGTGGCGGCGGCCAGCAAGATCCCCGCCGACCCCGCGCGCCCGCTCGACGGCGTCGATCTGGTGCCCTTTCTGAGCGGCGATAATAACGGCGCCCCTCACGAGCGCCTCTACCAAAGAGTGTTCGACTCCAGCACCTACGTGGTCAGGCAGGGCAATTATAAGCTGATTAAAACCAAAAAGGCGCCGGGCATTTTTCTCTACAACTTGGCAAACGACCCGATGGAACGCACCAACATTGCCGCCGAGAATGACGACCGCATCAAAACGATGCTCGAAAACCTGGATGCCTGGAATGCCACGCTGATCGCGCCCACCGTCCCCGGAGTTGACATGAAGGAATGGACGCAGACCCACTAGGGTTTGTTTTGAGTAAAGCCGTAGCTGTTTTAAAGGTAGGGCGTGACCGTGGGTGTGCCGTTTCAGTGTGCGAATATCCTGCGTTGTTCGCGGCACGCCCACAGGTGCGCCCTACCACGAAACACTCCGGTATCGGCCACGATGTTATACCAAGCACACTGTGCTTTTAGACTTTTGCGCAGCCTGGTGCAGGCCTGACCGGTGGGAAGGCATCCCGTCCCAATCCCTCGCGCGTTTTCACGCCTCGCGGGCTTTTTGGGCCGTGCCAGCTCCACTGCGCTGCGTCCATCCTCGCCTAAACGACCTTCAACCAAGCGGACCATGAGCTGCCAGGATTGGGGAAATCGAGCAAACCCTGACTGGACAACGCTAACCTAACCGCGACATGTTATTGGCCTAGAACTGGCAAGATGAAGCGGACGCCCCATACAAAACCACGCAACCGTAAACCACGGTCAGAAGTTAAGCCAAAGTCAGGGGCTTGGAAGATTCGGGCGTTGCTCTCAATTGTAGCCGTTTTACTTATCGGTGTATTTATAGCAGTTTTTGTGACAAAAACTGCACCCGAGCAAAGTCCGATTCAGATCACATCACAAAAGCAGACTGCGAAATCCCCACAAAAGCCGCCGCCTAACACTTGGGAGGAATTGACGAAACTTAGCTCTAATGAACTTGCTGCACAGGATATTGCCCGCGTAAACTTAATCTGTGCGCTTGGTCTGCCTGGCTCGGAAGGTGTCGATTTAAAGACAAATTTGACGACGCTGAGTCAGATGGCGGAGCATATCCAACGTGAAACCGAGCGGCACCAATATCGATTCGATAAAGACCCAGCCGAATTTGAAAATTCAAAAGGCAAATACCGGATAATGATGATGGTAACCGTGCTCCAGCAGGATTTTCGGCTTCACTACAATACGGAGCGTATCTGGCAGGAAGGAACCGAAAACGAACCGAACGAGGTGTTCTTTGCCAATTCCGCCGATATTTTTATACATGGACTTATAAAACATGCAGGTATGGGCACTTGTTCATCTATGCCGGTGCTCTTTGCCGCCATCGGACGCCGTCTAGGCTACCCCATAAGACTCGTTAAAACCAAAGCTCATTTATATGCCCGATGGGATGGAGATGGTGAGACATTTAACATCGAATGCACCTCGCTTGGCTTCGTGAGTCACAACGACGAACATTATCGAGCATGGCCGATGCCCTTTTCCACTGTAGAAGAGCAGAGTGAAGGATACCTGAAATCCATGAACCCGGATGAGGAGTTTTCTGTCTTTTGCCAGATACGAGGCGCCTGCTTGCAAGCGAATCAAAAGCATCAGGAATCTATCACTGCTTTTACGGAGGCTTACCGTCGCTTCCCTCAGTCACGCGGCAACCTGCATATGCTCCAACGAGCAAATCGTCTTTATGCTGCGACTACACCGGAGGGGCGGGCCAACCTGAGGCTTACCGCACTGAACCAGATTTCGATTCCAAATCACCCAAGCTACTCCGCCGCACAAAGCACGAAAACACGTCTATCTCTCATGATCGGCAGTGGTGCGAGTGAGTTCGAAATTGAAGCAGAGATGGCCGCGCTAAACGCCGAATTATATTCGGCCAGAAATCGAAGATAATCACACCTATTGCCATGAAAAATAACGTCCGTTTATTAATCATATCACTCATGTTTATAATCGGAGCACAAAGTGCGTTCGCGTTTTATGATACGTCCGTAGGGCGCTGGCTTAGCAGAGATCCTATAGAAGAGAAAGGCGGTATGAACCTTTATGGAATGGCCGCCAACGATCCCGTAAATAAGTATGATCTTTTAGGCCAGATAGTGGGTGATGCACACGTGAATGTATTTCAGCCACTTATCGACGTTTCTAAATTATATAAGAAAACTAAATATGTTATGGGGTGGCACTTTAGTGCTACTTGGAAACCACCTGCTATATGGACAAAATGGCCGCAGTGCAGTCCTTGCACGAAGGTATTGTGGCTGCAGCAGGAGTCTGAGGGCTATCCTTATAAGCCAGACTTTACTCCGGCTTCTTACACTAAGGAGCCGGGGGTAGGCGGACCATGGATCGCTGGAGATCCCAAACATACAGAGGCGAACATCATCGACTTACCTAGCGTAAACTGGGACTATTATCCAAACCCGACCTCTATAACTAATATTTTTAAAACACAGGCGACATGTATCGAAGGGCGGGACACGGGGAAAATTTACGCCACCATTCTATGGGGTTACAAGTGGAGCCTCTTCTCGACACCAGTCGGATTAGGACCTCAGATATATTAAAATACAATCCACCAAGATGAAAACACCGCCGAGGGTAGCATTTATAATTATTGCCGCCTTATTTGTAGCGCAATCTGTGTTTTTGTTAATTTGGCTATTGCGGATAGAATCGTCGGCGTGGCAATATAATGCGCAAGAATTATCTACTGCTATTATTGCATATGAAAAAAAACCGACAGCGAGCACAGAAAAGACTGTGCGTCTAGCCAACCAAAAGGCAATGATGCGGGCATGGCACGCACAGATGCCGACGTTAACTTTAATTATATTGAGTAATGGATTTCTAATTGCGGTTCTGTTCAAAGTTAAATTTTTTAAAAAAACAATGAAACTAAAGGATTTAAATAAAGAGCCCTAAGTTGGATTTTACTGTCTCTTTCATGACAGACGGAACTGAGCCGACATATCTGTATAAAAATGGAGTCAAGGACGGTGATAAAGTGGAATTTTATCCCAGTAACGAGAAACTATTTAAAGCTAAAACTCCGTCTT
>JBEGTN010000319.1:0-6270 GCA_041179405.1 Verrucomicrobiota bacterium | reverse complement strand
GCCGCGTTCGCGTTAAATTCCCAGCCGCCGATGGTTTTCCCGAGGATCAGATACGCGGTGTAATCTGCCCGGCGGGTGCCGATGGCCGCGTTGGTCGCCGTCGGCAGCTTGACTTTCGCGGCCAGCACCACCGCCGGCATCGTTTTACCTTCGTCCGCGATGCGATAGGAAAAGGTGAGCTCCGTATCGCCCTGTCCACTTACACGAGGCCCGGCCTTTGGACGCTGCATTTCGTAGAAAAAAGGTTCGAAGAGTATCTCCAGATCGTCCGTCGGTGCATACTCGAGCGCCGTGAGCGTGAGGATAGTCAGCCCATCCTTGTCGCGCTCGAACTGCACTGCGTTGCCAAGTGTTCCCTGCCCTTTTTTACCCAGGTAGGCGGTCTCCGTTTCCAGCACCAGATCGGCGCGAACCGCGCTAGTCGTCATGGCCGCGAAGGCGATGATCGGGATGCAGTGCAGGAGTTTTGTGGTATTCGTCATATGGATTCGTCGCGTGACGACATTAACCTTAACACCCTCAAGATTACCCCGAGATTACGTCGCCGCCCTTTATTTGAGGCCTTCGCCTCTTTTCCCCTTGTCCCTCGTGTTGTCACCCACGGCCTCAAACACGCCGCAAACCAACCAGTCCGGCGCAAAGACCGGGCCGGTTGGCTCCGCGTCAAACGTCAGTCGGCATCGATATCCAACACCTTGCCGTCGCCCGCATCGACTTCGACTTCCAGGACCTTTTTATTGGCCGTCACGACATCGAAGGAATACATCAGGTTGCCGTCCTCGACCTCCAGCTCGCCCTTGATCGCGGTGCCGGCCGCCGCCTTCTCCGCCGTCTTCAGGGCGTCGGCGAAAGAAATCTTGGCCAGCGCCGGAAGATCGGCCGGCTTCACCTTCCCCTTGGGCTGGATCGAGGCGACGACCTTCTTCTCGTCCTTCTTGTCTTCGCCCGCCCGGACCGTGCCGGCCGAAAACGCGATCGCCAGCGCGATCAGCGTGAATCCTAAACGTAGTTTCGATGTATTCGTGTTCATGGTTTTGTCGTTGTGACCTACACACCCTAGCAGGCCCAAGATTACCACGAGATTACGCCACCGCCTTTTATTTTAAGTCGCCTCCGGTTTACCCCTTGCCCGCACTCGCCGACCTGCGGAACAACTAGAGCCAAGCCATGCGCCTCCTCGTCGTCGAAGACTCTCCCCGGCTCCAACGCAATCTCGTCTCCGCCCTGCGCCAGACCGGCTATGTCGTGGACCTGGCCGGCGACGGCGACGCCGCGCTCTGGCACGCCCGCGAGCACGCCTACGACGCTATCGTGCTCGACATCATGCTGCCCGGTCGCGACGGCCTCGAGGTGCTCTCCGCTCTGCGCGCCGAGGGTCGCGCCGTCCATGTCCTGCTGCTCACCGCGCGCGACACCCTCGCCGACCGGGTGCGCGGGCTCCGCCTCGGAGCCGATGATTACCTCGTAAAACCCTTCGCCCTCGAGGAATTGCTCGCCCGGGTCGCCGCCCTCTGCCGCCGCGCTGGGGAAAAACGCCCCGCCGCGCTCTCGACCGGAAACCTCGCCATCGACCCCACCACCCGCGCCGCCGCCTGCGCCGGATGTCCGCTCGATCTCACCGCCCGCGAGTATCTGCTTCTCGAATACATGGCCCGCCACGCCGGCGAGGTCGTCACCCGCGCCGACATCGAGGGGCGCATCTACGACGAGCGCGTCGAGCCCGCCAGCAACGTGGTGGACTCCACCGTCTGCAATCTGCGCAAGAAACTCGCCTCCGCCGGGGCCGACGTCGCCATCCAGACTCGTCGTGGTTTCGGCTACTTGCTCGCTCCCGTCCAGCCCCCGACCTCATGACCCTCTCGCTGCGCCACCGCCTCACTCGCGATCTGCTGCTCGCTACCCTCGGGCTCGGTGGACTCGGCTTCGTTGGCCTCTATTTTGTCGCCCGCTTCGCCGTGCGCGACCAGTTCGACCTGGCCCTTCAGGCCCGCGCCGTCGCCATCAGCTCCAACACCACCTGGCACGCCGACGGCCTCCATCTCGCCTTTGACGAACGAAGCTTCCCTTCCCAGGACGACGACCAGACCCCTGACTTCTACGAACTCACCCCCGCCACGCAGGTCGCCCCCCTCCGTTCCGCTTCCCTCAAGACAAACGACCTCCCGCGCCCGCCCGAACCCGTGGGCAAAGCCCGGTTTTGGAACCTCACCCTGCCCAACGGTCAATCCGGCCGGGCCATCGCCTTCCGTTTCACTCCCTCCGGTCCGGCTGTCTCGCCGCCGGAAGTCACCCTCGTGCTCGCCCTTGATCGCGAGGATCTCGACGAAACCTACACCCAACTCAGCGCCTTTTTCGCCATCGGCAGTCTTTTCGCGATCGGGTCCATTCTCTGGATGGTTCCGCGTGTTCTCCGTCGCGGGCTCGCCCCGCTGGAGATTCTAGGCAACCAGGTCGCCCGCATCGACGCCGCCTCGCTCTCCGCCCGCCTTCCCGCCGACGAACTGCCCGCCGAACTCCTGCCCATCCGCGCCCAGCTTAACCACCTGCTAACCCGCCTGGAGTCGTCCTTCGCACGCGAACGCCGTTTCGGCGCCGATCTCGCCCACGAGCTCCGCACCCCCATCTCCGAGCTTCGCCTGCTCGCCGAATGCGCCCTCAAATGGCCCGATACGCGCGACGCCTCCACCGACCACGACACCCTCGCCATCGCCCGTCACCTCGAAGACCTCGTCACCCGTCTGCTCGAACTCGCCCGGAGCGAGAACGGCCGCATCGCCGTCAGCTTAGAACCAGTCGAACTCTCCTCGCTCATCACCCTTGCGTGGCAACCCTTCGCCGTGCGTGCCGCCGCCCGCAACCTCGGTGTCAATCTCGACCTGTCGCACCTCGAAACCCGCTCCGATCCGCTCCTCCTGCGTTCGATCATGGGCAACCTTTTCGACAACGCCGTGGACTACACCGCGCCCGGCGAACCCATCCTCCTTTCGCTCGAATTCGAGCCCGCCACCAGCTGCGTTCGCTTCACGATCAGTAACCGCCCGACCATCCCGCTCGGTCCCGCCGAAGTCGCCCAGCTCTTCGATCCCTTCTGGCGCCAGGAGGCAGCCCGCTCCGACGCCCGCCACTCCGGCCTCGGCCTGGCCTTGGCCCGCGCCTTCGCCGAAGCCCTCGGCTGGACCCTGACCGCCCGACTCGGGGCCGATGGCCGCCTCAACTTCGATCTCTGTGGTCCGCACTTTTCCGCACCCCCCGTGCAGTCGGCCTGAGCCGTGTCCATGCTTCCTGTGACAGCGCAACTCATGTCGAGGAAATCATCGCGCCGAGCTTGCGCATGAGCCGCGCCAACCTACTTTATGCGCGTCCGAGATAGATGTTCCTTGTCACGCCGGGTTCATGGTCTGCCTCGCAGACCGGCGACCGGCCTCATCAACCATCCCATCCGGTGCACGGGCACCCAAGTGCTTGATTGCGGATATAAGCGATAGAAGGGCGGAGTGATTTTGGCTGCGGCCAAGGCGACGGAAAAGGGAGGTGTGCCAGCGGGACATGCCCATTCCGTCAACGCCGGCCCCAGTCAAAAGCGCTTGCCAGACTAGTGTAGTGTCGCGTGAATAACTATACATATGACAATCGACGTGCTTTGGTGTCAGGATGGGGACAAAAGCACGAATGCAATTGAGTGATGCGGCGGGCGAAGAGCTGAAGCGGATGGTCGGTGCGCATGGGACGCCGCAGCAGGTGGTGAAGCGCTGCCGGATAATCCTGTTGAAGGCAGAGGGAGAGTCGGACGAGTCGATTGCCGAGCAGGTTGGCGTCAGCCGGCATACCTGCCGTTTATGGCGGCGGCGTTACGAACAAGACGGTGCGGAGGGCCTTTGGCACATCGCGGCGGGACGCGGCCGCAAGATGCAGGAAGGACTGGCGCAACGGGTGGTGCAGGCGACGATTCAGACCAAGCCGCCCGGTCAAACCCACTGGAGTTCGCGTTCGCTGGCCAAGGAACAAGGCGTGCATGCCAGCACAGTGGCGCGGATCTGGCAGGATCACAAATTGCAGCCGCATCGCACCAAGGGCTTCAAGTTGTCGCGCGATCCGCAGTTTGTCCCCAAGCTGATGGATGTGGTCGGCGTGTATCTGAATCCGCCGCAAAACGCGGTGGTGTTGTGCGTGGATGAAAAAAGCCAGATCCAGGCGTTGGATCGAACCCAACCGGGATTGCCGATCAAGCGCGGACGTTGTGGAACGATGACGCACGACTACGTGCGGCACGGCACTACCACTCTGTTTGCCGCGCTGAACGTCGCCAAAGGCACGGTGCATGGACAATGTTTCCCCAAACATCGCAACACCGAGTTCCTGCGTTTTCTGCGTCATTTAGACAAGGCCTACCCCGGCAAGGTCGAACTGCATCTGATCGTGGACAACTACGGCACCCACGGCCATGAAAACGTGCGCCGATGGCTGGCGAAACATCCGCGTTTCGTCCTACACTTCATCCCCACCAGTTCAAGTTGGCTCAACCTGGTCGAACGCTGGTTTGCGGAACTCACCAACAAGGCCGTCCGCCGCGGTTCCTTCACTAGCGTTCCCGACCTGATCGCCGCCATCGAGAGCTTCATCGCCAACTATAATCGTGACCCGAAGCCGTTTGTTTGGACCGCCAAAGCCGAAACCATACTCGCCAAAATCGAACGCTGCCGCGCACGCCTGGAGCAAATCCAACCCGGCTGCACCGCGCGTAAATCCAGAAAAAAGAAGATCAATATATCTGTATAGTTATTTTAGCAACACTACACTAGTGTGCTGACCTGTTAATGTCTTTACTATTGAGGACGGCACGGGCTGCGTGGATTTTCTTGAGAATGGAGGCGCCATCTGCGCGCCAGCGGTAGGGCTTGGGTGAGAGATTGCGCTCGGCCAGATAGGTTTCGATCGCGCCGGTCAGTTCACGCACGCTCCGGAAGCTGCCGTCGCGCACGACGTCCACGGTGAGGTCGCGGAAGAAGCGCTCGACCAGGTTGAGCCAGGAAGAGCCTGTCGGGGTGAAGTGGAGATGGAAGCGAGGGTGTTTGGTTAGCCATGCCTTCACGGCGGCGTGTTTATGGGTCGCGTAATTATCCACGATCAGATGCAGGGCGAGATCGGCCGGGGTTTCGCGGTCGATTTGCTTCAAGAAGGCCAGCCACTCGACATGCGTATGACTCGGTGCAGTGGTGCTGAGAACCTTTCCCTCAAGGTAGTCGAGGGCGGCAAACAGCGTGACCGTGCCATGCCGGGTATAGTCGTGAGTTGCGGTGCGGATGTGGCCGATGCCCAGTGGCAATCCGGGCTGACTGCGCTCCAAGGCCTGACACTGGCTTTTCTCGTCGCAGCAGAGCACCAGCGCCTTTTGCGGCGGTTGCAGATACAGTCCGATCACGTCCCAAAACTTCGGCTCAAACTGCGGATCGTTCGAGAGTTTGAAGGTGCGTGTGAGGTGGGGCTTCAGGTCGTTTTGCGACCAAAGTGTCTGCACCCTCGACTTCGACACCCCCGCGTGGCGCGCCATCGTGCGGATGCTCCAGCGGGTTCGCCCGGCCGGAGGCTGCACCACTCCGCTCAGAACCGTGTTGATCTTGGCGGCGGGCAAGCTCGGCGGACGCCCCGGCCGGGCCTCGTCCTTCAGCCCGTCGATTCCTGATGCAAGGAAACGGTTCCGCCACATCGTCACCGTCGGACGGCTCGTGTCCTCTTCCTCCGCCACCCGCTTGACCTCGCCCAGCTCCTCATAGCGCAGAATCAGCCTCGCGCGAAACGCCAGCGCCTGCGGCGTGCTGTCGGCGCGCTCCAGCTCGCGCAGGGCCGAACGTTGCGAATCCTTCAGGACCAGGGACACGGCTCGTCGTGACATGACGGTAGCTTCCGTAAAATTTACATTATGTAAAGATATTAACTGGTCAGCACACTAGGCGGCGAATGGGACCGCACCTACACCGCGCCGGAAGTTTCGCCCATGCTCGCCGCCGCCCGAGACAGCGGCATCAACCTGATCGATACCGCCGAGTGCTATGGTGACCACCTTGCCGAGGAACTCGTTGGTGCCACGCTGCCCGGCTCGCGCGCCGACTGGGTCATCGCCACGAAGTGGGGCCACAAGTTCCACCAGTGTTTTAAGCGCGACCACTGCTGTAAACCGGCTGACCTCATCACCCAGCTCGAAGGCTCGTTGCGCGCCCTCCGCACCGACGCGTGGATGTGCTGCAATTTCACTCCGGCGACGACGCGGCCTTC
>JBEGTN010000318.1:0-2767 GCA_041179405.1 Verrucomicrobiota bacterium | reverse complement strand
CCTACGCCTACGAGAAAGGCCAGCGCGCCACCGTCGAACTCGCCTGGAACGACGCCGCCCAAACGCTCACCGTCGGCAAGCGCCAAGGCACCTTTCCCGGCCTCGTCAAAGAACGCGTTCTTCACGTCGTCCTCGCCGACAAAACCCAGGGCGTCGGCATCGCCGAAAGCCCCGCCACCACCGGCCGGACACTCCGCTACACCGGCAAAAAAGCCGTCGTTAAGTTCTGAACGCCGCTTTCTTTTTCCTACGGGGAGGTCAGGAGTATGATCCTGTTTTATCCGTGCTATCCGCCTAATCCGCGGTCGGTTTTAACTGCGGTTTTTATACCAATCGCCCGTAAAAATCAGGCTTTAATCTGGCTTGATGTAGCCCCGACCGGTGGTCGGGGCCTTCGAGAAAAACCCGACCACCGGTCGGGTCTACATCACACCAAGGTCTGAACATCAAGGGACGTTGGTTTTAAGGCATACCCAGATCGCAGCCGCGCCCGCCGCGCGCTCGATCTACCCGCAAAAAAATCGAGCCAGCCCCGAAGGACTGGCTCGATGAAGTAAAGCTCGGCCTCAAAATTTTGAGACCAAAATCACCGGGAAAACCGCATCACTTGGCGGCGGGCGCCGGGATCGTCAGGGGCTCGGTCACTGCCTCGACGGGAGCGGCGGCGGGAGCCGGGGCCTTGATGTCGATCAGTTCAACGTCGAAAACGAGCGTCGCGAAGGGAGGAATCGTGCCCTGAGAGCCCTGGGCTCCGTAGCCGAGATCGGAGGGGATGTGCAGCTTCAACTTGCCGCCCTTGCCGACCAATTGCAGGCCCTCGGTCCAACCGGGGATAACCTGATTGAGGGGGAACTCGACCGGCTCGCCGCGCTGGACGGAGCTGTCGAATACTTTTCCGTCAAGCAGCTTGCCGGTATAGTGAACTTTCACGACGTCGGTGGGCTTGGGTTTGTCGCCGGAGCCGGGGGTCACGATCTCGTAAAACAGACCGCTCGCGGTCGATTTCACGCCCTTGGCCTTCAGGTCGGCGAAATAGGCGGATGACTCGGCCTTGCCCTTGGCGGCGGCCTTGGCCTGCGCAACCTCGTTGCGGCCACCGAGCACGCGCTGGATTTCCGGACCATAGGTCTCGGGCGAGAAAGCGCCCTGCGCGCCGTCAAACGCGGTCGTCAGACCCTTGAGGAGCGCGGCCTTTTCCCCTGCTGTGAGTTCAAACTGGGCGACGCCGATGCGCTGACCCACGAGATAACCGAAGGCCTCGAAGACCTGTTCGTCGGTGTATTTGGGGGCTGCGGGCGCGGCGGCGACGGCAGGCGCGGCGGCGGGAGCCGGAGCAGCGGCGGGGGCGGAGGCTGCCGGGGCGGCGGAAGCGGCGTTGACGGAGACCGCGAGAGCGGCGAGGGCGGAGGCCTGCAAGAGGCGGGCGAGTTTCATGCGATGCGTTGGATAGGGTTGTTATGGATAGGCAGACTGTTGGTTGACGCCGCGAGCCGCCTAAAGTTCCAAGGTGTTCACGCCGCCCCTCTGGTGGCAAACTCATACTCGCGCTTGTGCCGAGGGCCTCAAACACCCAAGATAAGCCCACTTTCATGCATTCCGATCACTTTTGGACCAGTCAAGACGGCCAGATTCTGTCCGTGCGCCGCAAAGACTCCCGCACTCTCTCCCTCACCTTGGCCTTCTGGCCACGCCACCCCGGTGAATGGGCTTTTCTTCAAACCCACGCGTCGTCGCTCCACTTCACTGAACGCAGCACCCTCGCCCGCATCGGTATAGAGATGATGCCGCACGGTGCCCCGCACGTCAACGGACGCCGGCTCATCCTCGAGGCCGACGCCTTTCTCTACGACGAAAGCTTCCCCCACGCCGCCTACTGGTCCCAGTTGCTCCGTCCCGGCGTGCCCGTGGGCCGCCTTTTCCACGCCCCGGCCTCCGCCAAGCTCACCTCCACCGAGATCTGGGACGCGGTTCAAAACCACCGCCTCAAACTCCCCGCTTCCATCAGCATCGACCGCCTCGGCCGGGTTTACCTCACCCCGCATGCGCTCACCTACACGCTGAACCCGCGCCTGACCCGCCCTGCGTTCGAGCGCATGGTCAGCGGCGACTCCGGCCGCTCTTTCCTCGACAAGGTCCAGCTCCGCCACGAGGCCTCCCCCATCACCATCGCCCCGCGCACCGGCATCCTGACCAGCTGCTCCATGTATCTAAAAGAGCACTACGTCCGCCTCAATCCCGGCGAAGGCAATTTCGGCATCCACACCAGCGCCGTCCTGCTCGACCCGGTGAAGACCTTCGGCACGAACGTCATGCTGGAGATCTACAACCACGGCGAGCAACCCGTGGTGAACCCGATGGTCTCCCTGGAGATCTACCGCGCGCCCGCCCCGGAGGAGCTTCCCGCCAAGACCCGCACCCGCACCCGCGTCCAGGACATCACCGCCACCCGCGCCCTCTACGAATGTCTCGACGCCCGGCCGCTCGACGCCGAGGCCCCCGCTGCCCGCCCGCGCACCCGCGTGTCTGTGCGCGGCCAGAGCTCCGTCATGGCCAATCCGAGCGTGTTCCTCGATTCGGAGACCTTCGCCGCGCTCCGCGCCAAGCCCGCCGCCGCCAAACTGGATCAGGTCAGCGGCCATCGCACCATGATTCAGGCCCTCGACGCCGCCCCCGTCGGTGCCGACACCCTCGTCGTTGACTACTTCCCCAACCTGCTCGAACACGTCGAGATCCTCACCCGTCTCGCCAAGACTCCGGTCAAGCGCCT
>JBEGTN010000317.1:0-5848 GCA_041179405.1 Verrucomicrobiota bacterium | reverse complement strand
GCTTGATCTCGCCGATCCCGCCTCACTGGATGCCTACCTCGCCAGGCATGCCTCCACTGAGATCGACATTTTGATCAACAACGCGGGCATCAACGTCCTTCAGGGGCTCTCCACGCTGGAGCCCTCCGTTTGGCAGGCCATGCTCCAGGTGAACCTCACCTCCGCGCTCCGCCTGACCCAGGCCTTCGCGCCCGGTATGGCCGCTCGCGGCTGGGGGCGGGTTGTTAATCTGAGCACCATCTTCAGCATCGTGACCAAAGAACGCCGCGCCGCCTATTCCATGACCAAAGCCGCTCTCAACGCGCTCACCCGCAGCGCAGCGGTCGAGTTCGGCCCCGGCGGCGTGCTCGTCAACGCCCTGGCTCCCGGCTATGTCGATACCGATCTCACCCGTCGCAACAACTCGCCTGCCGACCTTGCCGCGATCGAGGCGACGATTCCCTTGCGCCGCCTCGCCGCCCCCTCGGAGATCGCGCGCCTCGCCGCCTTCCTGGCCACCGAGGAGAATACTTACATCACCGGCCAGACCCTTGTCGCCGACGGAGGATTCACCTGCCAATGAGCGCGCTCACCATCCAGGCTCGCGCCCACTCTTACACGGTCGAGCCCTGTGCCGACCTCGCCGCCGCGCTGGCCGGTGTGACGGGGAAAGACCGCGCCCTTTACCTGGTGGATCGCGGTTTTCGTGCAATTTACCGCGATGCCCTCGATGCTCTTTTGCCGGCTGATCGTGTCACCGAGGTCGAAGCGTCCGAGCCCGCCAAATCCTTTGAGGCGCTGACGCCGATTTTCCTCGATCTCCTGGCCCGTGGCCTCAAGCGCGATCGCACCCTCGTCGTCATCGGCGGTGGAGTGCTGCAAGACATCGGCTGCTTCATCGCCTCCGTTCTTTCGCGCGGGCTGCGCTGGGAGCTTTTGCCCACGACGTTGCTGGCGCAGGCGGATAGCTGCATCGGCAGCAAAAGCTCCATCAATATCGGCCCTTACAAAAACCAGCTGGGCACCTTTTATCCGCCCCATCGGGTGATGCTTGTTTCGGGTGTGCTTTCCACCTTACCCGCCGACGAGATTCGCTCCGGACTCGGCGAGGTGATCAAACTTCAGCTCCTCGCCGGCGAGGCCGGCTTCCGTGAACTGATGTCCGACCTCGGCCAACGCCCCTCCAGCGGCGCCGATCTTCTTTCCAAGTGGGTCGCCCGTTCTCTCGCGGTCAAAAAACCGTATATCGAGAGCGATGAGTTCGACCGTGGCGTGCGTAATCTGCTCAACTATGGCCATACCTTCGGTCACGCCTACGAATCGGCGACCGCCTTTGCCATTCCCCATGGTATCGCCGTTATCCTGGGCATGCTGACGGCTACGTTTGTTTCTGTCCGTCTCGGGCTGGCATCCGTGTCGCACTATGACGAACTGGACCGGCTGCTGCGCCCGTGGCACCAGCCCTACATCGAGGCTCTCCGTGCGGCGTCTTTGGACGACATGCTCACGGCCATCCGGCACGATAAGAAAAACACCGGCGATGCGGTTAACTGCATCCTGACTCGTGGTTTTGGCCGGATGGAGAAGACGCCCGTGCCATTGACCGAGGTCCTTGCGCCTGCCATTGCCGACTTTATCGCCGGTCGCCCCCCGGTTTTAACCTGACCTGATCCGTTTCCCTTTTTAACTCTTTATCCCTATGGCCATCGACCGCGACATCTTTGAAAACCTCTTCGTCCTTGAAATGACGAATAACCACCAGGGCAACTTGGACCGCGCCTTGGAAATCGTGCGCGAGCACAGCCGTATCGTTCGCTTCAACAACGTTCGTGCGGCCATCAAGCTTCAGTTCCGCGACATCGACACCTTTGTTCACAAGGATTTCCGTGATCGCACGGATATCCGCTACGTCCGTCGTGTGCTTGAAACGCGGATCGAGAAGGCCGGCTACGCGCGTCTGGTCGAGGCGATCCGCAAGAGCGGTTGCATACCCCTCGCCACCCCCTTCGATGAGAAATCAGTGGATCTCTGCGTAGAGTTCGACCTACCCATCATCAAGATCGCCAGTGCCGATTCGAACGACTGGATGCTGCTGGAGCGCATCGCGAAAACCCGCAAGCCCTGCATCATCTCGTTTGGTGCCACCCCGCTGAAGGATATGGACGATGTCGTTACCTTCTTTGAGAACCGCAATATACCCCTTGCGATTAACCACTGCGTCGCGGCCTATCCGCACGAAGACGCCGAGTGCGAGCTCGAGCAAATCGACTTCTTCCGCGACCGTTATCCCGGTCACGTGATCGGTTGGTCCTGCCATGAATACCGCGATTGGGATACCTCTATCAAAATTGCCTACGCCAAGGGTGCCCGCACCTTTGAGCGCCATATTGATATAGACTCGGATGGCTTTAAAGTGGCGCCCTATTCCTCGTTGCCCAGCCAGCTGGATCTCTGGTTCAAGGCATTTCATAAAGCGGTCGAATTTTGCGGCACCGCGCGCAACGGTCGCAAACTTCCTCTGGCCAAGGAAACGGCCTACTTGGACACCTATATTCGCGGGGTATATGCCAAGCACGGGCTCCAACCCGGCCAGATCCTGCGTGAGGAGGATATCTACCTGGCCATACCCCTGCAAAAGGGGCAGATTTCCTGCCGCGAACTTATGCTTGGACAATACGGTCATAAAATAGTCCTGCCGGTGGCGGCCGATGGTCCGATCCGTATTGATGATGTTGATACGCCCTATTCCGGTGATGATTCGCTTCGCCGGCTCATCTACGAGCGAGGTCTTTGATCCGGGCTTGTATAGCCGTGTCGGCCGTTTTCCCTGCGACTGAAAACGTCTGGCACGGACGTTACTCCACCGGCCAATAGAGTCGGTTAGAAAACGACAAAGTATCAAAAATTCAAGCGCTCACGCTCAACCACCAGCGGGCGTTTCGTTACCTTGGTGTGAATCGCTCCTATATATTCACCGATCACGCCAATAAAGAAAAGCTGCACTGATCCGATAAAGAAAAGCCCGACCACGACGGGCGCGGTTCCCAAGCTGAAGCTATTCCAGTTGAATATTTTATATAAAAAATAACCGAAACTGACAGTCAGGCATAGCATCGACATCAGGAAGCCCACCATCGAGGCAAGTCGCAAGGGCACCTTCGTGTGGTTGGTGAAGCCCAGCATCGCTATATCGAAGAGCGTATAGAAATTGTTTTTTGAAAACCCCCGTTTCCGTCTGGGTTGAACAAACGGGATGCGCGCCACGGGAAATCCGAGTTCTGAAATCTGACCGCGGAAATAGGGGTAGGGGTCATCGCAAGCCCTCAAGAGTTCGATGACCTCCCTGTCGTATAAGCCAAAGCCAGTGAAATTGCGGAGCAGATCTACATCCGCCAGACGAGCCACGATTTTATAGTAAAGGCGGCGCGCGGCGAAAAAGAGGGGGGACTCCTCGCTCTCGTTTTTAATGGCCGCCACGACTTTCCAGCCATTCTCCCATTCGGGTATAAACTTTTCTATGAACTCGGGCGGATCTTGTAAATCCGAGGCCAGGTAGAGCACGGCGTTTCCCCGTGCCTGAAGGATCGCGTGGTAGGGGGAGCGGATGTGGCCGAAATTACGGGTGTTAAAAATCACCTTGAGGCGTGGTTCCACCGCCGCCGCCTTGCGCAACGCCGCCGCAGTTCCGTCGGTCGAGCAGTTGTCGATGATGACGTATTCCCATTCATACTGGGGAAACTTACCCACCACCGCCCATACCCGGCGGAACAGCTCCTCCAGATTGTCTTCTTCGTTATAGCATCCGCTGACCAAACTGATTTTTTTCATGGGGAGCGTATAGTTTTAGATTTAGCGTGTCTGGCGTTAGGGTGTTGAGGGCTCTCGGCCGCGAACGGTATTCAAGAGCACGCCGTTGCGCCGGATTTCCATATAGAGCGGCATGGTCGGAAAGTTTTTCCACATTTGGTAGCGTGGGATCGCCGTGTAGTAGTCCACCTCGGCAGGCAGGGTGGCTCCTGGGGCTGGTCCGAGTATCAACCCCACGCGCATGTCCTTGGCGGCAAAATGGCTGAAACAAGACGCCGACAGTTCATTCAGTCCGACGGCGACCGTTAAGGGGCGCATGGCACGGGTTTGTTCACGATTTAGGCGTTTCGCGACCTCTCGGTAGCTCGTCGCCCAGTAATCTGTCTCAAAGCGTTCGTGCAGGGTTTGCCGGTCGCCCGCGAATACGTTGTAGAAAACGTATTGGTAGGGATGCAGGGTGATCAGGTCGGGCGCGGCTAGCGCGAGCGTGGCGGCGGCGCCGACGGTGCCGACCAGGTCCTTGCGGCGATCCAGCCACGCCGCCGCACTGGCCGCGCCCAGGCCGGCGAGGAGGGCCATGGCCGGGAGCACGAACAGGAAATGCCGGACGCCGTCGTAAACGTTGGGCTTTTTGATCCACACGAAAACGACCGGGAAAATGAGCCAAAACAGAATGACGAAGATCCGCTCGCTGCCCGCCTCACGACCTTGCTTCCAGAGGCTGCGCACTCCGATGCCCAGTCCGACCGCAACCCAGAGTGCGATGAAAACCGGCGCGGTTAAAAACAGCATCACCGGCAGGTAATGCCAGGGTAGCTGCGCGCTGCCTATGTTCTGCCCCATATACTGCACGGGGTAAGAGATGGGGAAGGCCGTTGCCTGGAGGAAGGACTCGATTGGATTCCAGAATGGCCGCTGGTGCGCATACGGCCAGAAGGCCACCAGGATGGTCCAGGTCAGCAAGCCGGTCAGAACAAAACCGATGGCGGTGCGGCGCGTGACCGAGCGTTTGATGTCCGCCGCCAGCGAACCCCGCAACGCGGAGCGAACCCCGCAGAAAATCAGTCCCGTCACAAAGAACACGCCCACCATCGCTCCGCCTACGCGCACGGACAGAGTCAGGCCGAAAATCACCCCGAGCAGGCAAAAGCGACTGAGCACGGGCTTTTCCAAAGCCATCAGGATGCCCAGCACCGACCAGGCGACACCGGTGGCGAGGGGAATGTCTTTGCAGTTGATGAACGACTGGCCGACGAACTGCGGCATCATCAACAGCGAAGCCACGGAGAAAATCGCAACGCGTTCGCCGCCCAGTCGCCGCCCGATTTTGGCCACGGCGGGAATCGCAAAAGCGCCCGCCGCCGCCATGAAAAAGGAGCGCCATTCAAAGAGATCGTCCGCAAACGTGCGGTGGAAAATCGCGCTCGGGAGATCGAAAAGCGTGCCGTAGGTGTAGAGCCCGCCGATGTCGGTTTTCCATTTCATGTCTTGGAAACCAGACCGGAAATAATCCCACACATAGGAGCCGTAGATGGCGTGTTGCGCCTCGTCCCAAGCCATCCCGTAGCCGCGGGAGAGCGGCATGGCCACAAATACGCAGAGTCCGAAAAGCACCCATTCCCAATTGGATAATAAAAAACGACGCTGAAACAGGGTTGCTTGGGGGGAAGTCATATCACGGAAAGAAACTGACCGTGAGCAAAGCAGCACCCGGCGGCTAATTAAAAGGGTTTAATTTTGTTTGGAGCAGCAAGGGGTGTGAACGGAAGCGAGGAGAGTGCGTCTGGTGTGGAGTGTCCCGCGTCCTCGCGGGACTCCGCTTTCGCCCCTGCGCCTCGGCGCAGGCGGGCCGAGGGAACAGACGACGCACCGAGGTATGCCGTCCAAAGCGGCGCCGAGTCGCCGCACTCCTTGCCGGGTTCGGCACGCACTTGAACTTTCGGATTCGGAGGCCGAGCTGGAGCTCGGCGTTCCCAGGGGGGGATTGACTGCGGCCTTGCGCGGGGAGGGGCTACGGCGGGCGCACCGAGGCGCCGCACTCCCTATCAAACCTTTCATCTCC
>JBEGTN010000316.1:0-4164 GCA_041179405.1 Verrucomicrobiota bacterium | reverse complement strand
GCTCGTGGCGGTCGGCGCCCTCGAAGCGGAGTTTGACCAGTTCGCGGGCGGAGAGGAGGCGGACCATTTCGCGGGTGAAGGTGGGCGTGATACCGGCCTTGCCGAGCTTGACGGCGGCGTCGAGGGTTTGGCCAAGGCCGCGCAGGCGGGTTTTTTGCGCGCTGGTGAGAGGGATGATTTCCATGACACCAAACCGTGACCGGCAAACGGCCGGCGTCCATGCCGGAAAAAAAGGGGGTGGGGACTGGGCCGTGGAGCCTAACCGCAGGACTTCTATCGTTGATCTATGCAGTTTAGCGCCAGGTCGCCGAAACATACCCTCGGTGGACGTTCGAAGCTCAAGCACGCGCACTACCGGCCCCCAACCACCGACCCCAAGCACCGGTCGGGGGCTGCAACGGGCTAAGGTCCAAATTCAAAGGGCACTTGGTATAATGCAGCGGAAATAATAAAGATGAACTCACCGACAGGGTGAGAGTCAGGCAGCTTTTCAATGGTTATCCGGGGGGGATTTAGTGGTCTTTAGCGACATTTAGCGGTTCGAATTCTGAAGATTCGGACGTTCTACGGCCGTTTTCTCTATTCTACGACCCCGTCCGCCCCCTCGCTGAACGGCGTTCCGTGTTTTTCATCCTTGCGCCACCCGTCGTGCGCGTTTCTTGCTCCGCAGGTTTCTCGCATGCGTCTCCGCTTCGCCCATCTTCTCGCCTTGTTTGCCTGGCTGCTCGCCACCGGCAGCCACTGGGATTTGGTGCAGGGTTTGGGCTGGGGCCGGATGATCGCGACCTACAGCCAGACCATGCCGCTGGCCGAGGCTATCCGTCTCACTTTCACGCCGGATAATATGTGCGGCGTGTGCGAAGCCGTCGCCGCCGCCAAACAGGTCGACTCCGACCCCGCCGCGCCTTCCGCCGACCCTGTCGGGGCGCAAAAAATCTTTCTCTCCCTCGCACCCGCCGAGGTCCTGGTCTTCGCCGCATTGCCCGCTCCACGCTGGCCTGCCGAGCACTTTCAGCCGGACGCCTGCGCGCGTCCCGCACCGCCGGTCGAGCCGCCGCGCGCGGCCTGATTAAACCAAGCCTGTCGTCGTCGCGCCTCCCGATTCGTAACATCGGGTCCATCGCGTTTGTTCGTCGCATAAGGCCCTCTCGCACGCCGGTCCGTGCCGCTCGCTTCGCCGGGCGCGACCGCGTCGGAGGGCGCCAGTTTAATCAGTCCACACTTGTCCGCTCACCCATCATGAAAGTTTCCCATTTTGCCCTCACCGCCGCCATCGCGGCCTTCATTAACGGCCCACAAGCCTTCGCCCATCTCACCTACGGTGGCCGGGACTTCGGCACTCTCGTCGAGGGTGCGTCCGCTACCACCATCGCCACCCAAACCCTCAGCTCTAGCTTCGGCTGGGCCGACGCCACCGACTCTGATTGGGGCGATAGCCATCGCGGACGCTTTTTCCGCTTCACGCTCACCAGCACGACGTCCGTCTCCATCACCGCCCAGCGCAACCTCCTTGGCACCGGTGCCAACGGCGTCCTGCTCCCTGGAATCTCGCTCTTCTCCGGCCTCGGCACCATCTCACCCGAGGCGGCCGGCCACGACACATCCGCGCTCTCGCTTGCCTCGCGCCCTGGCACCACCGAGGGGAGCTTTCGCTCCACCGCGAACTGGTCGCTCGGCAACGACCCTACCTACAACACCCCCGGCGATCCGCTCAGCGGTATCCTCTATGCCGCTCGACTGGCCAACTTCACCTTCGTGGGCTATGCGGTGGATGGCACCTCCGCCAACTTCGGTGCCGAACCCGGCATCGTCGGCGACGGCGTCGCTGACGGCTACGTCAACGGCTACTTCGCCGACCTGCCGGCCGGCGACTACTCGTTCTTCGTCGGCGGGGCCAACTACGACGCCCAGCTCAGCGAGGTCCCCACTTATCCGACCTACGGCGTGACCGTCTCCGTGCAGGCCATTCCCGAGCCCGGCACCTACGCGCTTGGCATGGGTGCCGCCACCTTGGGTGCGATGCTCGTGCGCCGCCGCCGCAACCGGCGCTAAAGCCTCCCATCCTCGCGAAAAACTAGCCACCGCCCCGGCCTGATCCGTTTCAGGCCGGGGCTTTCCCACCGATGCCACTGCTCAAATTCCACCGCTCCGTGCGTTGTCCCGTGCGCGCGTTTACACTTATCGAGCTGCTCGTCGCCGTCGCCATCGTCGGGATTTTGACGACCCTCTTGTTCACCGTCGGCACTCTCGCCCGCGAGAAAGGCAAATCCATCACTTGCCTGAGCAACCTCCGCCAAATGGGCGTGGCCCTCCGCCTCTACGAATCGGACAACAAGGGCCGCCTCCCCTCCAGCAGCCACTTACGCGCGACTGATGGCACTTCCCTGTCGTGGATCAGCACCCTCGCCGCCTACCTCGGCCCCGACTTTATCGGCCGGTGCCCCGCCGTGCCGGATCACCCCGCCAAGGTCACTTATGCCCTTAATGACCTGCTCACCGACACCTCCGGCGAAGGCATGACGCTCGTCTCCCTTCGCGCCCCGTCCGCCACCCTCGCCATAGGCGAGATCGCCATCGAACAGTCGTCGGAACACTTCCACTTCGCGGGCGCCGCGCGCGGCCGGGTCACTGCCGCGTTGTTCAAATCCTTCGTCAACGTTGAGTGTCACGGGAGCCGCGCGAATTACCTCTTCGTGGATGCCCACGTCGAGCCCCTTGCCTGGACCGAGGTCCAGCGCCGCCTCGCCGACGCCAGCAGCCCTTTCCTCAAGCCATGAAAATATTCCTCTACCGTCTCTCGCTCGTCTTGCTTGCCACCGCCACCTCCGCACTCCGACTCGCCGCTCACGACCACATTGAGGTCGGCGTGGACCCCGCCGACGCCGCGCGTCTTGGTCTTAGCGGCCCCGCCTATCAACTCGCCCTCTACGTTCCGCGTGGCGAGCCCTTTAGCGCCTACCTGCCTCAGTTTCCCGGAGGCGCGTATCCAGCGGAGCTTACCTTCGCAGCCGATGGCGATGTCCTCGACTTCGCGACCGGTGCATTGCCAAAGATGGAACTCGTCTCAGTATCCGGCCCTGAAGGAGCATGTTTTTCCTTTTGGGAAATCGCCGCCACCGCCCCCACCTGGACCCGCCTGACCGGCTGGACATCCTCCGCCACCGACCGTCCCTCCATCATCGTTTACGAAGACCTCACCGGTTACGGCCACATCCACGGCCGAGTCTTCAGCGTCGATCAACCCGGCACCTACCAAGTCGTTTTTCGCGCTGTGGACGCCGTCGGCGTCTACAGCAACAGCTTGCCTAAAACCGTCACTTTCACCGCCCTCGCCACCCCGCAGCTCTCCATCCGCATCGAGAGCGGCGACGCCAAGCTCTCCTTCACCAGCCGCGCTGGCCTGACCTACGACCTCCAAGTTTCCACCGACCTCCAAACCTGGGCCAACATCGACACCCATCGCTTCATCGACGGCACCGGAGCGTCCATGGAACTGAGCGACCCGCTCGCCGACCGACCACGTGTTTTCTACCGCCTCGTCGAATACTACTAAACCGAGTCCGTCACACCACTCATTTTCCCTATGAAAACTCAATCCGTCCGTCTCCATAAATCGCGTCTGGCCCTAGCTAGTTTGCTCCTCGCCCTCGGCCTGCCTTCGCTCGCCTCCGCCTGCTCCGTTTGCGGCTGTTCGCTCAGTTCTGATTGGGGGCTCCAAGGCTACGAAATCACCCCCGGCTTCCACGTCTCCGCCCGTTATGAATACATCGACCAAAATGATCTGCGCAGCGGCACCCGTTCCATAAATCCGGCGAGCCTCCCCGTGCCCAACGCCGACGAGATCCAGCGCAGCACCCAGAGTAATTCCGTCTGGCTGGGCCTGGACTACGTCGCCTCCCCCGAGTGGAGCTTCTCGCTCGAAATCCCCTTCATCGACCGCGACCACAGCACGATCGCCCCGGGCGATGTCGCCGAATCGACCTCCACCGCCTCAGGCTTCGGCGACGCCAGACTTCTCTCGCGCCGCCTTTTCGCCATTTCGAGCGAGCAAAGCTGGGGCATCCAACTCGGGTTCAAACTCCCCACCGGCGACTTCGACCAAAATTTCGCCACCGGTCCCCAGGCCGGCGGCGCCCTGGATCGCGGCCTGCAACTCGGCACCGG
>JBEGTN010000315.1:0-2737 GCA_041179405.1 Verrucomicrobiota bacterium | reverse complement strand
AACGGAGGGCGCGCACAAAACGCTCCGGCACGACTGAAAGGTCAACGTGGAGCAGGACCAGATCAGCCGGCGGCAAATCGGCGCATCCGGCCCGATGGATCACCTCGATACCCTGTTTTTCCCAGTGCGGACACAGCGCGAACAGATAGTGCGTATCGATCTGGCTGGGACGGGCCCGATCATGATGGACAACGAGCAGGCGCATTAACGGCTTTGGAGGCTGAACTTGCTGAGGCCGGCCTTGCGGCAGGAGTCCATGACGAAGGCGAGGGTCTTGAGTGGAGTGGTCTCGTCGGCGCGGATGAGCACGGGCATGTCGCGGTTGGCCTCGCGCACCTGGGCGAGCAGCGAGACGAGTTCCTCGTTGGTGACGATGCGTGGCGGCACGGAATCGGTGCCGAAGCTGAGGACGCCTTTATCGGAAATGGCGAGGATGATGCTGCCCGCGAAGGCGTTTTTACCCGCCGTATCGACGCGCGGGAGCGTGATGTTGAGCGTGCCGGGCGAGCGAAACTGCATCGTCACGAAGGCGAAGAAGACGAGCATCACGAGCACGTCGATGAGCGGCACGAGGTTCAGCTCGGGCCGGCGCCGGCGGCGCATTTGCAGGCCCTGGCTCATGCGCGGGGCGGCACGTCGGCGCGGGCGAGGAGGCGTGCGAGCAACACGTCGAGCTGGGCGGCCTGTTTATCGACGCGGCGCTGGAGGACTCCGCCGCCGATGAGGGCGGGGATGGCGATGCAAAGGCCGATCACGGTGGCGGAGAGGGCGAGTGAGACCCCGCTGGTGAACTTGGCCGGGTCCGGCATGCCGGTGGAGCCGCTGATGCTGGAGAACACGCGGATGAGCGACCAGACGGTGCCGGTGAGCCCGATGAGCGGCGCGCCGGCGTAGATGACGTCGAGGTAGGGCAGGCCGCGCTCCATCCGGGCAACTTCCAGGCGGGCGAAGGCGCGGGTGGCTTCGGGGTCGCTGGGGTGTTTTTGCGAGAAGGCGAGGATGCGTCCGAGCACGGAGTGTTCGCCGCCGGTGGCGGGCTGGCCGGCGACGATGGCGTCGGCGAGGTCATCGGGGATCACGGCCGAGCCGCGCAGGGCCACGCTACGCTCCACGATGATGTAAACCAGCGCGATGGAGCAGAGCGCGAGCGGATAGACGAGTATGTCGGCTCCCTTGAGTAGTTCGATAAAAGCGAGAGTCATGCGAATGAAAGTGCGGAAGATTGACTCCCACTGAAGTCACTTGTTGCCAAATAAAGAAAAAGGCGCGGTAAACCGCGCCTCGCTTAATCAGCCGGAAGTGTGCCGCGAGGAGTTACGTCTCAGGCGGCGGACATGTAGGGGAGCTTGGCGGCGGTGGCCTGGACGGCGGGGAGGCCGTCGATGAGGTCGCCGATGGCATCCCAGCGGCCGTTGACGAGGGCGTCGCGGGCGGATTCGCGCTGGGTGATCTTGATCTTGTCTGCGCCGAAGCGGACTTCGAGGGCGGCGACATCCACGGTGACCTCGACGGCGGGTTTTTTCTCAATGGCTGCGGCGACTTTGGCGATGTCCTCGCGGGTGGCCTGCACGCAGGGGATGCCGAGGGTGGTGGAGTTGCCAAAGAAGATCTCGGCGAAGTTCTCGGCGATGACGGCGCGGAAGCCGGCCTTGTGGATGGCCTGCGGGGCGTGTTCGCGGGAGGAGCCGCAGCCGAAGTTGGCACCGGAGAGGAGGACGCTCGCGCCCTTGTGCTCGGGCTTGTCGATGGGGTGGCCGGTGGGCACGCCCTCGGGTGTGTGGCGGACATCGTAGAAGAGGAATTCGCCGAGACCGTCGAACACCACGCACTTCATGAAGCGCGCGGGGATGATGCGGTCGGTGTCGATATCGTTGCCGGGGACGTAAACGCCGCGACCGGAGACAGAGGTGATTTTTGCGAGAGCCATGTTTAAAAAGTTTAAGATGAAAGATTAAGTTTAAGAGAGGGAGAGGTCGGGCGTGTCCGAGGTTCGGAACTTAAACTTCAACTTCTCCCTTCAACTGGATGTTTTGCCGTCAGTTGACGGCGAAAACCTCCCGCGCGTCGGAGACGACGCCGGTGACGGCGGCGGCGGCGACCATGACGGGGCTCATCAACACGGTGCGTCCGGTGATGGAGCCCTGGCGGCCCTTGAAATTGCGATTTGAGGAGGAGGCGCAGAGTTCGTCGCCGATGAGTTTATCAGGGTTCATCGCGAGGCACATCGAGCAACCGGCGGCGCGCCACTCGAAGCCCGCCTCGACGAGGATCTTGTCGAGACCGAGTTTCTCGCATTGGAGGCCGACGATCTGGGAACCGGGAACGGCGATGGCGCGGACGCCGGGGGCGACCTTGCGGCCTTTGATGTATTTGGCGACCTCTTGGAAATCGGAGAGGCGGCCGTTGGTGCAAGAACCGAGGAAGGCGACGTTGATCTTGACGCCTTTGATGGGCTTGCCGGCGGGCAGCTTCATGTATTCGAGGGCCTCGATGATGCCGGCGCGGTCGTCGTCGGATGTGGCGGTCTCGGGGCTGGGGATGTTCTCGGTGATGGAGATACCTTGGCCGGGATTGATGCCCCAGGTGACGGACGGGGCGATGTCGGCGGCGTTGATTTTGACAACGTCGTCGTAGCGGCAGCCGGCGTCGGAAGCGACGGACGTCCAGCGGGCGACGGCGGCATCCCAGGCTGCGCCGGTCGGAGAGTAGGGGCGGCCCTTGAGGTAGGCGAAGGTGG
>JBEGTN010000314.1:0-5197 GCA_041179405.1 Verrucomicrobiota bacterium | reverse complement strand
CGGAAGTGACGACGGCGACGCGTTTGGCCTTGAGGGTATCCTTTGCGAACTTGGCCATGACGGTGCCTTGGAACGGGTCGATGAAACACACGCGGAAAATGTAGTCGCCGACGGCGGTGACCTTGGGGTTGGTGGAGGAAGGCGAGATCATCGGGATCTTCGCGCGCTGGGCGATGGGGGCGATCTCGAGAGAACGGCTGGAGGCGACCTCGCCGAGCAGGGCGACGACCTTCTCACGGGAGACGAGCTTGCGGGCGACGGTGGCGGATTCGCCGGCCTTGGACTGATTGTCCTCGGTGAGGAGCTCGAAATGGCGGCCGAGCACGCCGCCGGCGGCGTTGAGTTGCTCGATAGCGAGCAGGGTGCCCTGATGGGAGGAGTTGCCAAAGGCGGCTTCCTTGCCGGTGAGCGAAGCGACCTCGCCGACCTTGATCGGTTCGGCAGCAGTGAGCGAGGTGACGACGAAGAGGGGGAGAAGGGAGGCGAAGAGAATTGATTTCATGAGAGGGAGCAGGGGAAACACACTAAGGGCGGAGCTAGGATGAAAAGACCTGAGGCGAGCTGACAACCTAAGATCGCACCGGACAGGCACGAATCAGCAGCATTCATTCCACCACTGGAGGGCATCCTCGGCGTTGCGAGTGCTTGATTGCAGAAATAAGCGTTATTCTGACGGGTGCTTTTGACTGGGGCCGGCGTTGCCGGAAAGGACATGAGCCTCTGGCACACCTCCCTTTCCGTCGCCTTGGCCGCAGCCGAAATCACTCCGTCCTTCTATCGCTTATATCCGCAATCAAGCACTAGGAATGACACAGGCGTTCGCCTTTAATCGGAGTGATCTGCACCGCAGGCGTGGAGATACTCGCCATCCACAATCATCCCGGATGAATACGTTTACCCTTCGCGCTGAGCCTTTGCGTTCAACCTAGGCGCCGGATCAAACCGATTGGCCGACGGGGACGGCGACCACGCTTTTGGGACTACAGATCGTAGTGGCAGGCGACTTCGTGGGCGGGGCGGGCGGGGTCGGGAGTGCGCAAGACCGGTTTTTCGACGCGGCAGCGGTCGGTGGCGTGCGGGCAGCGCGGATGAAAGGGACAGCCACTCGGGGGATGGATGGGCGAGGGGACGTCACCTTTCAGCACGATGCGCGTCGAACGGCGACGGGGCTCTGGCACGGGGATCGCGGAGATGAGGGCGCGGGTGTAGGGGTGGGCGGCGCGGCGGTAGAGGGTGTCGGCGTCGGCGGTCTCCACGATGTGGCCGAGATACATCACGGCGATGCGATCAGAGACGTGTTTAACGACGGCAAGGTCGTGGGCAATGAAGAGGTAGGCGAGGCCCAGCTCGCGTTGCAGGTCGAGCAGAAGGTTCAGAACCTGACCCTGGATGGAGACGTCGAGCGCGGAGACTGGTTCGTCGCAGATGATGAGCTTGGGATTCAGGGCGAGGGCGCGGGCGATGCCGATGCGCTGGCGTTGTCCACCGGAGAACTCGAAGGGGAAACGGTCGGCGGCGGAGGCGGGCAGACCGACGCGATCAAGCAGAGCAGCGATGCGGGCGAGGCGGTCGGCGGCGGTGCCGATACGGTGGATAATGAAGGGCTCGGCGAGGAGTTCGCCGACGGAGTGGCGGGCGTTGAGCGATTCGCCGGGATCTTGGAAAACCATCTGAATCTCGCGGCGCAGTGGCTTGAGCTGGTGCGGTGAAAGAGGGGCGAGGTCGGTGCCGTTGAAGAGAATCTGACCTGTAGTGGGGCGGTGGAGACGGACGAGGGATTTGCCGAGAGTGGATTTACCGCAGCCGGATTCACCGACGAGCCCGAGGGTCTCGCCGGAGCGGAGGGTGAGGGAGACGCCGTCCACCGCGCGGCACCAGGCGCGGGCCTTTAACCAGACGCCGCCGCGCACGGGGAAGTGCATGCGCAGGTCGCGGACGTCGAGGAGGGGAGCGGAGGCGGACATGAAGGAAGGGGGGAGTAAGGGAGGAGTGAACGGATTTACTTAAAGGGAGATGGCGGCGCTTTTTGCGGTCAGTCGCGCTTAGGCCGAGCTGGAGCTCGGCGTTCCCAGGGGGAGTTCGCGCCAGCGGTGGCAGGCGGCGGTGTGGGATGCGGAGATGGTTTCGAGGGGCGGCTGCGCGGCGCAGACCGGGGCGGCCCAGGGACAGCGGTTGGCGAAGCGGCAGCCGGCGGGCATCTCGGCCAGACCGGGCACGAGGCCGGGGATGGTGGCGAGGCGGGACTTGCGCTCGGCTTCCAGACGAGGAATGGCGGAGAGCAGGCCGCGTGTATAGGGATGTGAAGGGCGGGCGAAAATCTCCTCGACCGGGCCTTGCTCCGCGATGCGGCCGGCATACATGACCACGACCTCGTCGCACATCTCGGCGACGACGCCGAGATCGTGGGTGATGAGCAAAATGGCCATGCCCAGTTCGCGTTGAAGCGAGCGCAACAGGTCGAGGATTTGGGCCTGGATGGTGACATCGAGGGCGGTGGTGGGCTCGTCGGCGATGAGCAAGGCGGGGTTGCAGGCGAGGGCCATCGCGATGACGACGCGTTGGCGCATGCCGCCGGAGAGTTGGTGCGGGTATTCCTGGGCGCGGATCTCGGGGGAGGGGATGCCGACCTTGGCGAGCATTTCGACGGCGAGACGAGCAGCTTCGGCTTTGTCGCGGGTGCGGTGGAGGAGAAAGACCTCGGCGAGCTGGCGGCCGATGCGGTGGACGGGGTTCAGGGCGGTCATCGGTTCCTGAAAAACCATGCCGATGCGACCGCCGCGAATGCGGAGCAAGTCGGCGGGGGTGGCGGCGGCGAGGTCGGCACCCTCGAAGTGAATGGAGCCGCCGACGATGCGACCGGAGGGCTGGGGCAGGAGGCGGAGAAGGGAGAGGGCGGTGACACTCTTGCCGCAACCGGACTCGCCGACGAGACCCAGGGTGCGGCCGCGCGGGATGGAGAAGCTGACGCCATCCACGGCGCGAAGCAGGCCGGCGTCGGTGTCGAAGGCGACGGCGAGGTCGCGGACGGTCAGGAGTTCAGACATTGCAAGAGGCGTTGAACGGGTCGCGTCGTGGAGAAGCGCTTACTCCTTGGGTTTCCACTGGTCGTAGGTGTGGACGGAGGCGGGGAAGGATTTGGACTCGTCGCGGCGGGCGGCGAGGGTCTCGGGTTTTTGCGATTCGTCGAGCCAGTGGACGTTTTGTTCGAGGGCGTCGGTGGAGAAGCGGACATTGAAGTTCTCCGGGAAATGCACCCAGCGCCAGGTGGCGATGCGGTAAAACGGCATGACAAAACCGGGGGAAAAGGAGGCTTCGTCGTAGAGGATTTCTTCCATGCGGCGGGCCATGACACGCATCTCGTCCAGGTTTTCGGACTGGTCGTAACGCGTGATGAGGGCGTCGATCTCGGGGATGGCCAGGCTTTGGAGATTGTTGGTCTGGACCTTAGGCTTGCGGGCGGGATTGGGGGTGCTGCCGTCTGCGAGGTAGGGTTGGTCGTAGGCGTTTACGGAGTGGTAGTTTTCCCAGTAGCGGGGGAAGAGCTCCACGCCCACGTTGAAGGCGGAGAAAGTGATGTCGTGGTTTTTCTCCTGCACTTTTTTCCAGGCGGCCGAGGAGTCCAGAATCTCGACCTGGAAATCGAGGCCGGCCTTGCGGGCTTCCTGCTGGAGGATGGTGAGCACGGGGGCGAGGGACTCGTAGCCGGAGGTAAGGGTGACGGAGAGGCGCTGGCCGGCGGCGTTGACGAGGATGCCGTCGGGGCCGCGTTTGGTGAAGCCGGCCTTGGCGAAATGTTCAGCGGCGAGGGTGAGATCGAAGGGACGGGCGCGGAGCGTCGGGTGGCTCATGTCGCCGAAACCGTCGGAAGGGGTGTTGAGGCGGGTGTAGTCGCCACGGAAATACTGGGCGATGACGAGCGCCCAGTTGGAGGCGTATTGGATGCCGAGCCGGACCTCGCGGTCGGCGAGCAGCGGGCGGGCGGTATTCATCCACAGGCCGAAGTTGGGCCGGGGAATGTCGTTGTAGAACTTGGACTTGGCGATGAGGCCGCGGGTGACGAGCGGGGCGGTGTCGGGCAGGCGTTCGTAGTTATACTCGGCGAGATTCATGCCGAAGGCGTCGAGGTCGCCGGCGAGAAAGGATTCCCAGGCGGTGGTAGTCTCGCGGATGACGCGGAGGCGAATCTGGGCGGGGTTGAAGCGGTAGCGGAACTGGTTTTTTTCGTTGGCCCACCAATTCGGGAGACGCTCGAAGGTGATGAAGTTGCGGTTGGTCGCGGTGCGTTTCAGTTCGGCATCGGTGAGAACGTAAACACCGGTGGTGGGGGCAAAGCGCCAGTTGTAGCGGGTAACATAATCCTCGCCGACCTCGCGATAAAAATGGCTCGGCACGGGGCCGAGCTCGAGCACGCGACTCAGCAGATCGGGGCGGGCGTCCTTGAGGGTGATGGAGAAGGTGTGTTCATCGTAACGCGTGACGCGGATGTAGTTTTCGCCGATACCGTAGAAGTTATTATACCACGGGGCTTGAATGTAGGTGCTCTGGTTGAGCCAGAACATGAAAAGCACATCGTCGCTGGTGACGGCGGGGCCGTCGCTCCAGCGGGCGGCGGGGTCGATGCGAACGTAAACGGTCTTGGCGGGGAGATCGACGGCCCACTGGCTGGCGACGCCCGGATAATAACGATGAGGGCCGGCGACGTCGGGATGGAGCTGGGCGAACTTGATAAACATATCGTCCTGCAGGTAGGGGCGGAAACCGTTGTTGGAGTCGGGTCCAAGGAGGCGAAGGGTGCGGGGGAAATCCTGGATGCGGCCCTGCCAGGTGCCGCCGCGCTTGCGGGCGGGGGAACCGAGTTCAGGGAGCGGGCCGCCGTCGGTCCAGGCGAGGTTGGCAGGGAGGTCGGCGGGGGATTTGAAGACGAAGAAGTCGGGGTGCACCTTGTAGTAGGCCGCGACCTCGGCGGAGTTGTCGCGCGTGACAGCGGAGGCCGGGGTGGTGGCGGTGGCGGAGGACGCGGAGGGGGTGGCGGCAGGCGCGTCGGCGGAGGGTTTGGAGCAGGCGGCGAGCAGGAGGGTCGCGGAGGCGGAAAGAAAGACGAGGCGAAGGCGGACGGAGAGGAGGGGATGGAGTTTTTTAACCACGAAGGACGCGAAGGGAGCGAAAAGGGAAAGCATCGGATTTAGGATTTAGAAAT
>JBEGTN010000313.1:0-3566 GCA_041179405.1 Verrucomicrobiota bacterium | reverse complement strand
AGAGGAAGGTGACGCCGCTGGCGGTGCCGGTGCCGGTGGTGTTGATCAGATTGTAGGTGCCTGCGCCGAGGGTGCCGTTGGTGAGGCTGAACTGGAAGGTCTGGTTGCCGGTGAGGCTGAGGGCGCCGCCGGCGACGAGTTGGATCTTGTCGTTAGTGCCGGCGGGATTGCTGGAGAGGTCGAAGCGGAGGATCGGCGCGTTGAGGGCGAGGCTGGAGGGGGTGAGGGTGCCGATGGCGGTGCCCGCTGAGGCACCGGGAGAGACGATGCCGCCGCTGGCGACGGTCACGAAGCCGGGCGTGCCGGTGCCGGAGAGGACGGTGCCGGCGGCGATGGAGACGGGGGAATTGACGATGTTGCCATCGACGGAAAGGCCGCCGCCGCTGACGGTGGTGGCACCGGTGTAGGTAATGCCACCGGTGAAAGACAACGTGGAGTTGCCGGTGAGGGTGGCGTTGGATGAGAGAGTCAAAATCGTGGAGTTCCCAACGGAAGCGATGGTAGCACCGGGCGAAATACCGGTGCCGCTCACGGCCATGCTGGAGTAGAGGCCGCTGGTGCTTGCGAGCGTGACGGTGGTATTACCCGAGGTGGTCGCGCCAGATAACGAAACGGTATTGGCAGGCAGGGTGAGCCGGAGCGTGCCGGTGCCGGTCTTGGTGAGGGCGGCGTTGCCCTGGATCGCGCCGGCGAAGGTGGTGCTCTGATTGAGCGAGCCGATGGTGTAGGTGGCGGTTCCGGCGCTGCCGCCGGTGAGCACGGCGGAGGAACTCGTGCCGGTGAGGGCGCCGATGGGGTAGGTGTTGCCGCCTGAGTTGGTCTGGGGCTGGAGATTGACGGAGCCGCCGAGGTTGAGGGTGGCGAGGGTGTAGCCATTGAAGGCTCCGCCCACGGTGAACAGGCGCACGCCGCCGCTGCCAGTGAAGTTGATGGTGCCGGCGAAGGCGGCGGTGGCCGCCTTCAAGTCGGCGCGGGTGACGGTGCTCTGAGCGACGACGTTGAAGGTGCCGGCACCGGTGAGGGAGCCGGCCCAGGCCAGGCGGTTGCCGGTGTAGAGCGTGGCGGTCTGGCCGGCCGGAATCGCGATGGACGTGGCAAGGTTGGCGGTGGGGTTTGCGCCGAGCCCGTTGGTGATGCTGGTGCCGTCCTGCATGGTCAGGGTGCCGCCGGTGAGGCCACCGGTGCCGGTGAGGGTGAGCGCGCCGCCATCGAGCGAGTAGCCGCCGGCGAAGCTGGCGGGGACACCAAGCGAGAGGGGGCCGGTGCCGCGCTTGGCGAAGGGACCGGTGCTGGTGAGGGTGCCGTTGCCGGCGAAGGTGTAGCCCGAGGTAGTATCCACATCCATACTACCTGGAGCGAGGGCGATGTTGATGGCGACGGAAGGGGAGCGGGAACCGGTGTCGTCGAAGGCGACGCGGTCGCCGACGGCGTAGGCGGTGGCGGTGCCGTTGCGCAGCCAGTTGGAGGCGGCCTCGTCCCAAGTGTTGGTGACGGCGTCGCCCTTCCAGACGAGGTCGCGGGGGAAGGCGCTGGTGGAGACGAGCAGGGCGAAAGTCTGGGTCCAGGTGCTGCCGTCGGCATCGGTGACGGCGAACTCGAAGCGGGCGCGGCCGGAGGTGTTGACGGTAGGAGTGAAGGTGACGAGGTAGCCGCCAGTGCCGGACTGGACGGCGGAGCCGCCGGTCACGCCGGAGAGGGTGAAGACGGGGGAGTTCGCGAAGCCGGCGGTGAATTTGCGCAGGTCGATGGCGAGGGAGGACGGGGCGGCGGCGGTGTTTTTGGCGAGGCTGGCGTGGGGGATGGCGAGGAAGTGGAGGTATTCCTCAAGGCGGGTGTAGCCGAGCGGGGTGGAGGTGGGGAAGAAGGTGGTGCCGGTGATGACGCCGCCGCTGCCGGTGAAGGCGGTGTTGTGGTCATCGAGGGCGGGGTTGAAGCCGAGGGCGGTCTCCCAGAAATCGGGCATGCCGTCGCGGTCGGCGTCGATGGGGGCGGCGGTGGAGTTGAGGAATCCGAAGCCGGCGTTGCTGGCGCCGGTGTCGGATTCGCGGGTGACGTGGTAGGCGGTCTGCGAGGTGAGTTTGCTGACGAGGATGGAGTCCACCTCGTCGCGGATGGCTCCGGTGTAGGTGGAGTCGAGACGGAGGGCGCCGGCGTTGGAGACGATTTTTTTGTAGGCGAGGAGAGGGCTGTCGGTGGAGACGGCTGCGGTGGAGCCGGTGATGGCGGAGGCGGATTGGTAGTAGCGGAAATCTCCGGGGACGGCAGCCGGGCTCTCGGCGGCGGAGTAAACGGAGCCCTCGACGATGGAGTAGCCCTTGTCGGTGCCGTTGAGCAGGCCGTCGCCATCGTTGTCGATCAGATTGCCGGCGAGGAAGACGGTGAAATTCGGGAGGTTGTTGGTGCCGACGGTGCCCTTGACGAGAGCCTTGGACGTCAGGTTGCCGGGCGGGCAGATGAAGTAGTTGTTGAGCAGATTCGCCTTCCAGTTCTGGTTGGATTGCGAGTCGCCCATGATGAAACCGATGTCCCAATCGAAGGTGACGTTGTTGATCCATTCGAGCAGGCCGTTGGGCCGGGCCTTGGGGTTGCGGGTGTGGTTGTGCGACCAGAGATTATGATGCGAGGTGGCGTGATTTTGATCCCAGAGACCGCCGCAGGAGTGGGATTCGAGCCCCCACGAGTTAAGGGAGTATTGGAGGGTGAGATTCTCGGGCGGGCTGCCGAAGCTGGAGATGTTTTCGTCGGTGCTGAACTGCATCGAGATGTGGTCGAGCACGGCGTTGAGGCAACCGCTGTCGAGGTCGATGCAATCGCCGCCGGAGCCGTATTTGCCGTGGCGGAAACGCAGGTGGCGGACGATGATGTCGTCGCCGGAGATGCGGAAAGTGCCGTCCTTGAGGCCGACGCCGTCGCCGGGGGCGGACTGGCCTGCGATGGTGATCTTGGAGGCGGTGATACGGAGGTTGCTGCCGGGGACGTGGATGTAGCCGCTGACGGCGAACATGATGGTGCGACCGGCGGCGGGCGTGGTGGCGATGGCGTCGGAAAGCGAACCGGTGCCGCTGCTGTTGAGATTTGTGACGTAATAGACATCGCCGCCGCGGCCGCCGGCGGCGTAGGCGCCGTAGCCTTCGGCACCCGGGAAGGCGGGAATCAAGGCGCGTGCGAGGGCCGTGACACCAAAAAAAGCGAGCACGGCAAAGGAGCGACGGAAAGACGCAGTAGGGAAACTTAGCGGCATGGGGGAGCCATCAGGCAGGGGAGACAGCTAAATTATCCTCCTCAAACGCCGGCGCAACCGGAGGGGATTCTTACAGTCGGAAGCGGGGCACAAAGAGTGCCTTTAAATAGCCGCAGGCGGACGGGAAGTGGGCGACGACCGACTTTTATTAATCGATGCGAAAAACCAGCGCGGTGCGGAAGGGCGTCGTGTCGGGGCAGGTGATCGCGAGGGCATCCGACGTCTGGTGCCAGGCGAGCGGTGGGCCGTCGTGGCCGAGGAGGTGGACGGATTTGACCGCGTGGCCGAGGCGGTCGGCGACGGTGCCGAGAGAGGTGATGCGCAG
>JBEGTN010000312.1:0-5957 GCA_041179405.1 Verrucomicrobiota bacterium | reverse complement strand
AGGGTGTCGAGGTTCACGCTAGTGACGCTGCGGATGGTGTTGATGGCGGAGAGGCCGGTGGCACCGCCGCGAAGGGCGGCGCGGCCGGGCTCTTCGATGTGGGTGATGTTGGGCGTCATCTTCGCCCAGACAGGGAGCTTGGTGGCGGACTTTACCCAGCCGCAAACTTCCTCGAGAATGTCGGGGTCCTGGCCCATGGCGGCGCCCATCTTGCGTTCGGGGAGGCCGTGGGGGCAGGAGAAGTTGAGTTCGAAGGCGTCCACCCCGGTGGCCTCGCAGCGTTGGACGAGCTCGATCCAGGCGTCCTTGTTGTATTCCTCCATGATGGAGGCGATGAGGGCGCCGGGCGGCTGGGCGTCTTTGCAGCGCTTGAATTCGTCCTCCCAGAGTTTGAAGGGGCGGTCGCTGATGAGCTCGATGTTTTCCCAGCCGATGACCTCGCCGCTGAGGGCGTAGGACTTGGCGTAGCGGGGGGAGACGTTGACGACCTTGGAGGCGTCGAGACTGACGGTCTTGGCGATGACGCCGCCCCAGCCCTCGCGGAAGGCGCGGTTGATGACAGAAAGATTGGTGCCAGGGGGGCCGGAGCCGATGACGAAGGGGTTGGGGAGTTTCAGACCGTCAACGATGGTGGCGAGTGTAGGCATAATAAAAAGCGTGGGGTTGCGGGGCGGGTTGCATTACCTTTTTTTACCTTAGCATAGCATGTGCCGAGCTGGCTTGGGCTCGGTTGCATACTGGCTTACCATACTCAATATGAACGTAAATACTACGCCAAATCCTGTCCGTGTGATCGCCGATTTAAAAGAGCTGCGCGCCCTCACTGGAGATGATGCAGGTGCTCAACGGGTCGCATTTACGCCGGTATGGAGCCGGGCACGGGAGTGGTTGAAGACGAAACTGGCCGAGTTGCCGGTCGAGGTGAGGACGGACGCGGCGGGTAATCTGTGGGCGACGCTGCACGGCGAGTCGGAGCGGGCCTTGTTGATCGGCGGGCATATCGACTCGGTGCCGAACGGCGGCTGGCTCGACGGTTGCCTGAACGTGGTCGCGGGCGTGGAGATTTTGCGACGGCTGGCGCGGCAGTATGACGGGCGTCCGCCGGTGACGGTGCGGCTGGTGGACTGGGCGGACGAAGAGGGGGCGCGGTTCGGAAAGAGTTTATTCGGTTCGTCGGCCTGCGCGGGCACGCTGGATATGGATGAGGCGCGGGGCCTGGTGGATCGCAACGGGGTGAAGTTGCCCGACGCGTTGCGCGCGGTCGGCATCGAATTTGAGCGGGTGAAGGAGAGTGGCTGTGAACTTGCGAAGGCGGCGGCTTACTTGGAGCTGCACATTGAGCAAGGGCCGGTGCTGCTCGATCTCGGGCTGCCCTTGGGCGCGGTGTTGGGGACTTTTGGAGTGGAGCGGCATGCCTTCACGTTTCACGGACAGGCGGCGCATTCGGGGAGCACGCCGATGAACCGGCGGCGGGATGCGTTTTTAGCGGCGGCGCGGATGAGTCCGGAAATCTATGCGATCGCGGAGCGGCACGGCGGGGTTTGCACGATAGGCTCCTGCACGACGAAGCCGGGTATCGTGACCAGCGTGGTGGCGGAGTGCCGGATCACGCTTGATCAACGCCACCTCGATGCGACGGCGCTGGCGGCGATGTGGGGCGAGGCGCGGGCGGCGGCGGAGCGTTTCGCGGCGGAGGGAGGAGTGACGGTGAGCTGCGAGCGGCTTTGGCAGATCGACCCACGGCCCTTCGCGCCGGAGCTGATCGAGTTTTGCGACGAGGCGATCCGCGAGACGGTGGGCGTCTCGCATCGGCTGCCATCGGGGCCATTGCACGACGCGGCGGAGACCTGCGGGGCGGGGGTGCCGACGGTGATGATGTTTGTGCAGAGCCTGCACGGCATCAGCCACAACAAGATCGAGGACACGAAGGAGGAACACCTCGCGCAGTGCGTGGTGGCCTTCGACCGGCTGGCGACGAAGACGCTGGAATGGATCGTGGCGGGCGGAGGTAAGGGATGATGGTTTTACGCGTGCGAGTCTTAGGCCTGGCGAGGGCGGCGATTTCTCACGGGCGGGGACTCGGCGGGGGCGCGGCGAAAAGGGCGGCGCGGGACTCAGCCAGGCGGCGGGCGGCGGCGAGGGCGGCGCGTTCGGCGTCGTTGGCGGCGCGGGTGGCGCGGAGCGCGGCTCCGTGGTTTTCCTTCCGCTTGCGAGCGTCGGCGGCGAGGGCGGCATCCGCGTCACGCGTGGCGCGAATGGCGGTGATTTCGTCTGTGGACAGGGTATATTCAACATCCACATCGGGTCCGGAGAGCGAATTTTCCATCTTATAGAACATGCCCTTATATTCGTAGGAAGCGCCGCCCTTCACGCGTTTGGTCCCAGTGGTGGGAATCGGTTTGCGGGCGCGGGCCTCCGCATACACCTCGGCGCTGAGTTCGGAATCGTATGCGCGGCTGAGTTTAAGTTCTGAGGCGGCGAGAAGCGGAAGTCGGGTGGTTTCCTCGAGGGCGATGCGGCCTGCGGCGGCGCGCCAGGCGGCGACGGCTTCGGCGCACCGGGCTAGGCGGCGATCGAGGGCTTCGCGGGCGGGGCCGGAGGGGGCGGCGTTGCGTTCGGCGAGCAGGCGGGTGACGAGTTCGGGCAGGGCGGTGCGCCATGCGATGGTGTCGGAGGGGAACTCGCGCTCCTGGGAGGGTGCCGAGAGAATGATCGAGGCGCCGCTGGCGGCCACGCGGTTGGCGGCCTCGGCATCCGAGTCGGCGGCGGCGTGGGCCTCGGCGACGCGGTGGAGGAGGGTGAGTCCGGGCGCGGAGAGCGGGTCGGTGGAGAGGAGTTCGAGCGCCTTTTTTGTCGAGGCCGGAAACGCCTCGCCCGAGAGTGCGAGCACGGCCGCGTTGTAGGCGGCGCCGGGCGCGGAATTGGGCCGGGCAAACCAAGCGTAGGCGAGCGCGGGATCGCGAGTCACGCCGCCGGTGCCGCGATGGTAATCCAAGGCGATGGCAAACCGGATCGCGGGGTCGGATTCGGCGGCGACAAGGCGTTTCTCCCAGCGTTGAAGTTGCTCTTTGGCGATGCCGGCAAGGGCGGTGGCAAGCCGGGACCGCGCGCCGGCCCCGGCGGAAACGCCGGCGCTTTCAAGTTTGGCATCCGCCAATTGAAGACGGCGTTTGGCGCTATCGAGGTCGCCCGCCCTACGTTCCTCCTCGGCGATGATCTCGGAGGCGAGCGGGTGGTGCAGGTCGGCGGCGCGCACCAGCCAGCGGCGCGCTTCGGCCTCGATCGGTTTGGCGGCGGCGATCTTCGACTCCCCTTCGGTGCGGTCGAACTCCGTCATGTAGATGCCTGTGACCGGGCGGGCGGCTTGCAGGGCGGAGAAGTATTTCCCGTTCAGGTAGGCATGCAGGGCGTAGGCGGCCTCGGCGTTGTCGGTGTCGGCGGCGACAGCGGCGCGCAGGGAACGCTCATCGCTGTCAGCGCGCCCCGCCGCGCGGTCGGCGGTGTCGGCGGCGGCGACCTGATAGCGATCACGAAGTTTGTCGGCCTCGGGCAGTTTGCCCTGGGGAATCTTATTCAGGTGGGCGAGCGCCTCGACCGGGTCTTTGTCGAGCTCGGCGTAGATGGCGAGTTTGAGGCGGGCGTGCAGGGCGTAGTCCCAGTTGCCGTCGGCGATGAACTCCATCCAGCGGCGGGCGGGTTTGCGATCGCCGCGTTCTGAAAAAATATCTGAAGTGCCGTCACGCTTCCAGCGGAAGCCGTCGCCGACCGCGAGCATGGCGTGGACGTTGCCGAGGGTGCGCGCGATGGTCTCCTGGTTGCGGTTCATGTTGTCCTCCGCGAGCGTCGGAAGCGGCGAGGTGATTTCCAACGCCCAGCCGTAGAGGTAGGCGGTGCGTTTCACCTCCTGGTTTTGCTCGTAGGCGAAGATCTTGATGGCGTCCGGGTGGCCGGCGGCGGCGGCGTTTTCGAGGCAGGCGACGCTGTAGGTTTCGGAGCGGATGTTGCCGGCGCGTTCAGGGGGATTGAGGAATCGGTAGGCGGCTGAAGTATCCGCGCCGCTTGTATCCAATAGGCTGGAGAGGCGGTAGAGCGCCTCGGGGTGGCCGAGCCGGGCGGCGCGGACGAGCCAACGGTTGCGGCGTTCGACCGCGGCGGGCGAGTCGTCGCGCGGAGTGGTGATGGCGGCACGGTAGGCGAGAAACAGTGCTTCACGGTGATCGAGGTCGGCGAGGAAGGTGATCACCGGGAGCGGTTGCTCGGCGAGTGGCGCGGCCCCGAGGTTCGTCAGGAGATATTGGTGGAAATCGCCGGTGCGGGTGGAGCCGGCGGCGATGGCCTTGGCCCACCAGGTGGCCGCAGCGGCGCGGTCGCGGGGGCAACCTGTGCCCTCGAGACTGTAAAACCCAAGCGCGTCCAAGGCGGGCACGTGGCCGGCGTTGGCGGCTTTCTCCAACCACGCGTGTGCTTCGGCGGGGTTGTGGGCAAAGCCCCACTTTTCGCCGAGGGCGAAGGCGAGTTTGGCCATGTCGGATGCGCCGCCCTTTTCCGCGGCGGGGCGCAGCGCGGCGATTTTGGCGAAGGCGGTGTCGCGTAGAGCCAGGATTTCGGCAGCCTCTTTGCCGCCTGCTGCGGCGGCGGCGCGGAGCCGGCTGAGGGAGGCTTCGTCGCCGGCGCGGGCAAGGCTTACTGCCTCGGGTCGCGTGAGCGGTTTGTTGACTGCGGCTTGGACGAGGGCGAGGTCGTTGGCCAAGGGGGAGGAAGCGGAGCCTCCCGCCGCCTTCACCGCGTCGTCCAGCCGCTTTGCGCGGAGGAGAAGTTCCAGGGCCTTGGCGGGATCGGCGGGCGTGCCGACGCCGGACTCGTGCAATTTGGCAAGCGTGTGAAGGCGGAGTCGCAGGGTGCTATCGTAGTAGCCCGCAGGGAAGGTGGGGGTGCTCGCTGCGGCGAGTTTCTCCGTGAGCTCGACCGCGAGGGTGCGGAGGCGGAACTCGTCGGCGGGCGACTTGGCTGCGCCGTGTTTGCCGTCGCGGTGCCAGCGGGCGAGAATGTCGGCGGCGTTCGGGTCGCCCGCCTCGAGGGCGCGGCGGGCGTAGGCGAGCGCGGCGGGAGGATCAACGGGGATGCCGTCGGAGTTTTCGGAGAGGAGGTCGGCGAGCCGGGTCATGGCGCCGGTGTCGCCGAGATCGGCGGCCACGCGGTAGAGACGGATAGCCTCCGATTTATCGCGTTCGGGTCGGGCGTTGCAGCCGACGTCGAGCATCTCGGCGAGTCGGGCCGTGGCGGCGGGGTGGCGGCGTTCGGCGGCAAACGTCAGCCAGCGAAGGGCGGCGACATGATGCTCGGCGCCGGGGCCGGGATCGTCGGCGCACACGCTGCCGAGTTGGTGCGCGGCCTCGGCGTCGCCGGCGAGCGCTGCCTTTTCCCATCGGGCGCGCGCGGTTTCGACTTTGGCGGCGTATTTGATCGAATAGGCGAGGGCGTCGAGGCGGTCGCGGGCGATTTGGGCGTATCCGGCGTCGGGTAGGGTCGCGACTTTTTGCCAGATGGCGAGGGCTCGGCGATGGTCCGGGGCGAGCGGGTTTAGGGCGATGCCTGGCCCGCGTTCGTAACGCTCGGCGAGGAAGTAGCCGGCGGCGGTGTCCCCCTCCGCGAACGCCGCCTCGGCGTAGCGAATGGCCTCGCGCGGGTCGCGAAGTGAAGCGGGTAAATTGTCGGGGTAGCCGTGGGCGGAGATGAGGCATTGGCGGGCTGACGGGTCGCCTTTTTCCGCGGCCATGCGGTAATAGCCGAGCGCTTCCTTCGCCTGGGCCTCGGTGGGGGAATCCAGCATCAAGCGGGATGCGAGCGCGAGGGCACTCGCGATATCGCCGGCCTTAGCCTTGGCTTCGTATTGGGTGCGAATCGAGGGAAGGTCTGTTTCATCGGCCCGGGCGGAACTCGCGGCGAGCAGAAATATG
>JBEGTN010000311.1:0-2947 GCA_041179405.1 Verrucomicrobiota bacterium | reverse complement strand
GCGCGGGCCTGGATGGCGGCGAGCGACGATCCGGCGGTGAAGCGCGCCGAGACCAGCGTGCAGGTGGCGACACTGGAGGAGATCGCGCTCGACGAGCCCGCGACGGCCCTGGCGACGTGGGGCCAGTTGCAGGACCCGAAGGTGCGGGCGGCGGCGGTGATGCCGCTCGCCTTGGCCTGGGCGAAACGCGATCCGGCGGCGGCGGTGCGCTGGTTGGAGGAGCGCGGAGCGGACGGCACGGATTATCTCAACAGCTATCAAGGCACGTCGGTGCTGACCCAGTGGACGAAAAAGGACTCGGACGCGGCGCTGAAGTGGGCGGAGGCGCGGGCCACGGAGGATGCCCGGATGAAGGCGCTGGAGGCGCTAGGTGGCGAACTCCATCAGGACCGACTGAGCTGGGCGGCGAAGACGGAGCTTTATGCGCGGGTGAGCGACCCGGCGCTGCGCGCCCGCGCGCTGACGTGGCAACTGCGCAATTGGTCCATGAACGAACCGGAGGCGGCGAAGGCCTGGAAGGCGGCGCACCCCGCACTCGTGCCGCCGGACAGCGGGATAAATCCCTGATCTTTCTCTCTGTCCCTGCTGTCGCCTCCCGTCACCCCTAACCCCTGTTTGCCATGTCTCCCCTTCGTTTTTCTGCCGCGTGCCTGGCGATTGTGTATACCCTGCTTCCGGCGCTCGCGTTCGCCAGCGCGCTCGAGCTGCGTGGCCCCGACGGACATATCGCCGTGCAGTTGGTGCCCGATGCGGCCGGCCATCTCGGCTACACGATCACGTATAAGGGCCGGGTGGTGGTAGAGCCGTCGCCGCTTGGCCTGACCGTCGAGGGGCAGGACCTCGGGGCCGACGTCACGCTCGGGGCGGCGAAGCGCTTTAAGACGGATGAATCGTATCCGATTCTCGGCGGCCACGCGCGAGCGATTGATCGCAGTCGCGGGGCGGTCGTCCCGGTGACGGCCGGCACCGCGCGCACGCCTTGGACGCTGGAGGCGCGAGTGTTTAACGACGGCGTCGCCTTTCGATATCGTGTGCCCGCCGCGCCGGACCGGCCGGACGCGGTGCGCAAAATCGCGGGCGAAGCCACGGCGTGGAAGCTCCCCGCCGGCGGCACGATTTGGTATCAGGACAACCTGAAGCGCGATTACGAGTCGCCCACCCGCACGGCCCTCGTCGCGGACGTGGCGGCGCAGTTGAAACCCGGCGCCGCCCTCATGAGCACCGCGCTGGTTCGGCTCGGCGGCGAGCCGCTCTACCTGATGATGACGGAGGCGAACCTCACCGGCTACAGCGACATGGCGCTGGCGCCGGGCGCGCCGGACACGTTCGCCGCGTTTTTCCACAACAGTCCCGAGGGCTGGGCGCAGGCGGGCGAAATCGTGTCGCCCTGGCGCGTGACGCTCGTCGCCGCCGATTTGAACACCCTGGTCAACACCGACGTGATCACGAACCTTTGTCCGCCGCCCTCCGCCGCGCTCGCCGACGCCGACTGGGTCAAGCCCGGCCGCGCCACCTGGAGCTGGATGATCTCGCGCGCTCCGAAGCTTCCTGAACAGCGCAAGTGGATCGATTGGACGCGGCAGCTTGGCTTCGAGGACTACATCGTCGACGATGGGTGGATACGCTGGAAGGCGGAGGGCAAAGACGCCTGGGGCTGCCTGAAGGACGTCGTGGATTACGCGACCTCGCAGGGCGTGCGCATCTGGGCCTGGACACATTCGAAGGAACTGCTCACCCCCGAGGCGCGCGCGGCGTATTTTCAGCGGGCGAAGGCCGCCGGTCTGGTCGGCCTTAAAATCGACTTCATGAAGCCGGCCGATCCGTGGTGGGTGCAGTGGTATGATGACACGATCCGAGAGCTGGCCGACGCGCGGCTGCTGGTGGATTTTCACGGCGCGCTCAAACCCACCGGTCGCCAACGCACCTGGCCCAACGATCTCACCCGCGAGGCCATCCAGGGCCGCGAGGCGCGCAAGCGGCCGGGGCTGCACGATACCGCGCTACCCTTCACCCGTTTCGTGCAAGGCCCGGCCGACTATACGCCGACCGATTTTCGCGCCGAGGAGCTGCGGGGCAACAGCTACGCCCACGAGCTGGCGCAAGCCGTCGTCTATACGTCGCCCTTGTTCGTGTATTCCGGCAGCCCGGCCGACTACCTCGCGAGCGAGGCGGTCGAGCTGATCCAGGCCCTGCCGCCGGTGTGGGACGAGACGCGCGTGCTGCCCGGCAGCGAGGTCGGCGAAGTCGCGGCCTTCGCACGCCGGCGCGGGGCGGAGTGGTTCATCGGCGTGGTCAACGGCGCCACTGCACGCACGCTGAGTATCGCGCCGGGCTTTCTCGGCGCGGGCGAGTTTGCGCTGGAGCAATTCGCGGACGATGCGACGAAGCCCGATGGCTGGGTGCATACCCGGCGGGTGCTCAAGGCCGGTGACCCGATCACGTGCGAGCTTCGGGCCGATGGCGGCTACGTGGCGCGACTGGTCCCGGTGCGAGACAAGGATGCGGACGCCAGCGGTCGCCGAGATCCGCACGGCTCTACTCGAACGCGGCGGCGGTAAAAGCGTGGACGCGGGCGAGGGCGGCGAGCGGGTCGCCGACGGGGATGAACTCGTGGGCGACGAAGCCGGTGTAGCCGGTGCGGCGGATGGCGCGTAGAATCGCGGTGTAGTTGATTTCCTGCGACAGATCGAATTCGCCGCCGAACTCGCCCCGACCGGGATTGCCGGCGGTGTGGTAGTGGGCGAACCAGCGGTGATGCGCTTCGATGGTGCGGAGGATGTCGCCCTCCATGATTTGCGCGTGGTAGATGTCGTAGAGCACACGCACGGCGGGTGAGTTCACCTGTTCGCAGAGGCGCACGGCCCAGGTGGTGCGGTCGGCCATGTAGCCGGGGTGATCGACGCGGCTGTTGAGCAACTCGAGGGCGAGCGTGACGCCGGCCGCCTCG
>JBEGTN010000310.1:0-4438 GCA_041179405.1 Verrucomicrobiota bacterium | reverse complement strand
GTGGCGCCGAGGACGAGGCCGAGCTGGGTCATGCGACGGGTGGCGCCGGCGGGGAAGCTCGACTTGAGGCGCTCGCGAGTCTCGGCGGGCGTTTCGGCGCCGGCGTCCTCGGTGCGAAGGGCGGTGATCCAGCGTTCAGGCATGGTGGAGGATAAAGGCTGCGTGCGCGCCGCCGAAAGCGTTGCTGGCGCAGACGACGGCGTCGAAAGTGGAGAGATCGAAAGGTGCGAAAGCGACGGCGGGGGTGAAGCCGGGCGAGGTTGAGCCGACGGTGCCGGGGGCGCGGCCGGCGCGCAGGGCGGCGAGGGCGACGGCGAGCTCGACCAGGCCGCAGCTGCCGAGGGTATGGCCGAGGGCACCCTTCCAGGATACGAGCGGAGCGTCGGGAAAAGTGGCGGCGAGGGCGGCGGCCTCGAGCCGGCCGGCCTCGAGCGTGCCGGTGCCGTGGCCCTTGAGCCAGACGCGGCGGCCGGCGAGGACGGAGGGGAGCGGGGCGAGGCAGGCGGCGAAGCCGGCGCCGTCGGCGCGGTTGGCGGTGAAGTGGTGCATCTCGTTGTGCAGCGACTGGCCTGAAAGCGCGAAGTCGCCGCGATCGCGGGTGAGCACGGCGAAGGCCGCGCCGTCGCCCAGGCCGATCGAGCCGGTAGGGCGATCCTGATACGGAGCGGGGAGGTCGGCGTTGAGGATTTTCAGGGCGTGGAAGCCGCCGGCGACGAAGGCGCTGATAAAGTCGAAGGAGAAGACGAGGGCTTCGGCGGCGAGACCGGCGGCGAGCACGCGGGAGGCTTGCAAGAGGCCGAGATGGGCGGAGACGCACGCGTGGGAAAACACGGTGACGTCGGGGCCCCAGCCGAGGGCGGCGGCGACGTGGCGGATGCAGTCGGCGGGCGAGCCGTAGTCGAGGTGGGTCGCGTCACCGCCAGAGGTGCGGTAGGCGTGGAGGTGGCCGACGCCGAAGTTGCTGCCGGTGACGAAGACGGGGGTGCGCGGCGTGCCCCAGGAGGCGGCGGAGGCGGGCGGGGGGATGCGGGCGGCGAGGGTGCGGAGGAAAGGGAGCCAGGAGGGCGGGAGCGTCTCGTCGTAGGCGCGGCCCTCGCAAAGGGCGATGGGGACGAGGTCGCCGCCGGAGCGGCCGTGGACGGGGCGGGCGACGAGCGCGGAGCGGCCGGCGAGAAGGGCGGAAAGGGTGGCGGACTCGTCGCCGAAGGCGGACAGGGCGCCGCAGGCGGCGATGCGAATGGCGGGGAGGTCAGTCATGCCGGGGGATGGCCGCGAAGGAAGGCGTGGATCAGGCGGCGGGCAGGCGGGAGGGGGCGGCGTGGGCGCGGATGTAGACGGCGAGGGCGGAGACGCTGGCGAGCGCGGCGCGGGATTCCTCGCTGCTGGCGATCTTGATGCCGAATTCCTTTTCGATTTTCACGACGAGTTCGAGGGCGTCGATGGAATCGAGACTGAGGCCGCCGCCGACGAGCGGTTCATCGTCGGGGATGTCGGCGGGCGCGATATCCTCCAGTTTGAGGGTTTCGACGATGAGCTTTTTCAGGTGGGCGTGGAGCGGATCGGACATGGTGAAAGGAAGGTGCGAAGAGCTTGGAGAGGGGAGTTAAAAGTCAGGCCCTGGCGCGGAGGACGAGGGTGACGTTGCTGCCGCCGAAGCCGCTGCTGTTTTTGAGCATCAGGCGAGGCTGGCGGGAGAGGGTGGCGCGGGGGAGGTCGAGGCCTTCGCAGGCGGGGTCGGGGTTTTGGAGGGCGGCGTTGCCGGGGATGAAGCCGTGATGGGCGGCGAGGGCGCAAAAGCCCGTCTCCATGGCACCGGAGAGCGAGAGGCCGTGGCCGGTGAGTCCCTTGGTGCCGCTGACGACGGGGTGCGCGCCGGTGTCGGTGAACACGGCGCGGAGGGCGAGGGCCTCGGCGCGGTCGCCGACGGGGGTGGAGGTGGCGTGGGCGTGGACGTAGTCGATGTCGGCGGGGGCGAGGGCGGCGTCGCGGAGGGCGCGGCGCATGGACTCGCGCAGGCCGGCGCCCTCGGGGTGGGAGGTGGCGACGGAGTGGCCGTCGGAGGCCTGGCCCCAGCCGATCAACTCGGCGTAAACGCGGGCGCCCCGGCGGGCGGCGAGGGCGGGGGATTCGAGGATGAGGACGGTGGCGCCGCCGGTGCCGACGAAGCCGTCGCGCGCGGTGTCGAACGGACGTGAGGCGGTGGCGGGGTCGGGGTTGGTGGAGAGGGCGCGCATGGGCGCGAAGGGTAGGAGGGTGTCGGCGTTGAGCTCCTCGGCACCGACGACGATCATGCGTTCCTGGCGGCCGAGGCGAATCTCATCCAGGGCGTAGCCGAGGGCGTGGGTGGAGGAGGCGCAGGCGGAGACGAAACCGGTGACGGCACCGGTGATGCGGTAATGGGCGGCGAGGTTGAAGTTCAGGGTGCCGGCGATGGAGGCGACGACGCCGAGGGGGTTGCCGCGTTCGAAGCGGGAGGCGCGGGCCTGGGCGAGATTGTGATGGAGAAGAAAGGCGGAGCCGGCGGAGGCGCAGAACAGCCCGGTGGCGCCGTCGTGGAGGTCGGCGGGCACCAGGCCGGCGTCGGCGAGGGCCTGCTCGAAGGCGTGGAAGGCATAGACCCCGTGAGGGGCGAGACCGCGAACGGTTTCGCGCGGGAGGTCGATGCCGGCGGGCCAGGTCCAGTCGCGGTAGTTTGGGGAATCGACGCTGAAACCGGCGACGGGCGCGGCGACTTTTACGGGGAGGGCGGGGTTGTCGAAAAGCGAGTGCGTCACTATGCCGGAGCGAGCGGCGCGCAGGCTGCCGGCGACGGTGGCGGCGTCGTTGCCCAGGCAGGTGGCGAAGCCGAGGCCGGTGATGCAGGCGGTGGGAGGCACGTTAAGAGGCGAGCGGGGGTGGCTCAGCTTGAGAGCTTGGCGCGGACGAAGGCGCGGAGGTCGGCGACGGTGAGCAAGGTTTTGAGGTCCTCGTTGGAGATGGTGACCCGGTAGAGATCTTCGACAAAGAACACGACCTCGGCGAGGGCGAGGGAATCGTAGCCGAGATCGGCGATGAGCCGGGAGGCATCGGGCAGGTCGTCGGGGTTTTTGACCGAGGCGCGGTTCGGCCGGTGGTAGGCGACGATGGCGAGCACGACGGAGTCGAGCGCGACGGGATCACGGTGTTCGAGCCAGCGGGCGTGAGCTTCGCGGACAGGGGCTGGGAAAGCGGAAAGAGGGTGGGTAGAACTCATACGACCGAGGAAAAAGCAGGAGAGACGGCGGGGGCGGCGGCGCGGGGGCAAGCCCCGGTTGCGGCGAACCAGGAGCGCCAGCCCTCAAGCAGTTCGAGCCGGGCGTAGGCGCCGACAGCGAGGAGGAAGCGGAGCGGAAGAGACCAGGTGAGCTCGTAGCTGCGGAAGCCGAAGTAGCGGCGGTCGTTGGAGGCGCCCCAGACGCCGCGGGCGTGGCGGGCGCGGGCGATGGCGGCGAGGCGGCGATTGTAGAGCGCCATGAAGGCGGCGAACGGCGCGCTGACCGCAGGGGAGAAAGTGGGTGTCTCCAAGGCGGCGGCACCGAATTTGAAGGGTTGGGAAACCACGCCGAGGTAGTAGAGCGCCAGGTCGAGACGGAAGGCCAGGGTCATGAGCTGGTGGTCGCCCATGTAGTCGTATTTGTCGCGATAGACGGCGGAGAACCAGCGGGCGTAGGAGGTGGAGAATTGTTCGTTGTGGCGGGCGATGCGGGCGGCCTTGGGTTTGCCGCGCAGGGAGCCGTCGATGAGCGCGGCGGCGGCGCTGGTGGTGTAGGCGATCCAGTCCATGCCGGGGGAGTAGAACGGGTCGATAAAGGCGGAGGCGTCGCCGACGAGGACAAAGCCGTCGCCTGCGTAGTGTTTTGATTGATACGCGAGGTTGCGGCGGAAGTGGACATCGCCGGCGTGCCAGGAGGCGCCGGCCATGAGCTCGCGGGCGACGGGGTGCTCCATGAGCATCTCGCGCAGGCGCCCGCCGAGGCGTTCGCCTTCGGGCAGGTCGATCTGGCGCTGGTCGAAGACGATGCCGACGCTGGTGTCGCCGCCCTTGAGCGGGATCATCCAGGCCCACCAGCCGCGACCGACGAGGTGGTTGGTGGCGGTGTAGCGCACGGCCTTGGTGCGACCGGCCCAGGCGGGGAACTTCTGGGCGAGCTCGAGGGAGTCCCAGTTTTTGACGCCGCTCCAGCGTGTCCAGACCGAGGCGGTGGGGTGGTCGAGGTTGGGCTCGATCCAGCCCTGGCGGCGGGCGAGCAGGGCGGAGAAGCCGGAGGCATCGACGATCCAGCGGGCGGAGAGGCGGCCCTGCTTCGCCAAGGCTACGCAGGGCGCGGCCTCGTCAGGCGAGGCCGCGGAGGAAGATGTTTCCAACTCGACGATTTGCAGGCCGCCGGGGACGAGGGTGATGTCGCGGACCTTGGCGGGG
>JBEGTN010000309.1:0-2596 GCA_041179405.1 Verrucomicrobiota bacterium | reverse complement strand
TGGACTCCGGCTTCACCGCCGAAGAGGCCGGTGCCATCATCGCCCGTGTTACCAACGCGTAAACCACTCCAACGTCCCACGTTTCCGTCTCCCTGATCGTCGTCCTTCACACTGTCATCCGTCTTTAATGAGTATCCGCGTCCACGAACTCGCCAAGAAACTAGGCATGGAAAACAAGGAGCTGATCTCCTTGTTGAAGGCACGCAACTATGACGTGAAGACTTCGTCCAGCACGGTGGACAACATCTCTGCCGAGGCCTTGGAAAAGGAGTTCGAACGCCCTGCGCCCGCCGCTTCCTCTCCGGCTGCCACCGACACGCCTCCAGTGTCCGCCGCCGCCCCCGAAGCAGCCAAGTCGCACACCAAAGGACCGGCCGGCATGATGGTGAAATCGGTTGGCGATGTCGCCCGTGAACGCAGCGAGGCCGCCGCCCGTGCCACCGCCGAGGCTCATCCAGTCACACCCGCCGCCTCTGCTCCGACCGCTCCGGTTCAGTCGCCGTCTGCCCCGACGCCGCCTCCGGCTCCGGTTTCGCGTCCGTCTGCCCCGCCACCTTTGCCGGTGTCCGCCCCGCCTCCTATTTCCCGCCCACCCGCTTTGCCTCCGGTTTCGCGCCCGGTCTCATCCCCTTCTGCGCCCAGCGCGCCTTTCGGTGCTCCGCGCCCGAACGCTCCCTTGGTGACGCCCGGTCTGCGTCCACCGGCAGCGGCGTCCGCCCCGTCTCCCGCTCCCGTTTCCGTTCCTCTGCGTCCTCCGGTCTCGGCACCTGCCCCCGCCCCGGCGCAGCCTCCTGCGGCAAGCCGTCCCGCTGTCGTTTCGTCGCCTTCCGCGCCGCCGTTGCCCAAGCCGGCCGCTTTTGGCGCGCCCAAGGCACCTCCCGCGACGATCTCGGCTCCAGGCAATCCGATGTTGCCCGTCACGCCTTCGGCCCAGACCGCAACCATCACCGACGAAGGCGGCGTCAAGATCATCCATCTCAAGCCCCCGATCATCGTGCGCGATTTCGCCACGACCCTCGGTATGCGCCCCTTCAAGCTCATCTCTGAGCTGATGGAGGTCGGCATCTTCGCGTCGATCAACCAGTCCATTGATGAGGCAGTCGCCGCCAAGGTTGCCGAGAAGCATGGCTTCCTCCTGGAGATCAAGCATCGCGGCGAGGCCGCCCAGCAGCAGGTTAACCCCAAGGAAAAGGAAGCCGCTCGCGTCAAAAAGCAGGCCGAGGACGAAGTCGTTAACCTGGCGCTCCGCCCCCCGGTTTGCTGTATCCTCGGACACGTCGACCACGGCAAAACCTCCCTGCTCGACGCCATCCGCAAGGCCAACGTCGCCGCAGGAGAAAACGGTGGTATTACCCAGCACATCGGTGCCTACCAGATCGAGCACTCCGGCCGTAAGATCACTTTCCTCGATACTCCCGGTCACGCCGCTTTTAACAAGATGCGCGCCCGCGGTGCCTCCGTCACCGACATCGCCATCCTCGTGGTGGCCGCCGATGACGGCTTCATGCCGCAGACCGACGAGGCCCTTAAACACGCCCAGACCGCCGCCGTCACCCTCATGGTCGCCGTCAACAAGATGGACGTCAAGGGCGCCAACATCGAGCGCGTGAAACAGCAGATGCAGGAGCGCAACATCGCCCCCGAAGACTGGGGTGGCGAGACCGTGACCGTCCCCGTCTCCGCCCTCAAGGGCACCGGCCTCAGCGATTTGCTCGACATGATCCTCCTCCAGGCGGACGTGCTCGAACTCAAGGCCAACCCGAAGGCCGAGGCCGCGGGCATCATCATCGAGTCCCAGGTCGATGTCGGACGCGGCCCCCTTGCCACCGTGCTTGTCCAGCGCGGCACCCTCAAGGTCGGCGACTCTCTCGTATGCGGTCCGCAATGGTGCAAAGTTCGCGCCATGTTCAACGACAAGGGCGAGACCATTAAAGAGGCTCCGCCCGCCGCTCCCGTTCGTGTCATCGGCTGGTCCGGCGCGCCCGATAGCGGTGCCCAGTTCAAGGCCGTCAAAAACGCCCGCGAGGCCGAGAACCTTGCCGAAGAAGAGGCATTTGCGCTCAAGAAAGTCACGGCCAGCTCCGACGCCGCGCCGAAAAATGTCTCCGTCGAACAACTCTTCGCCGACATCGCCGCCACTCAGGGCAAGACCCTCAAGGTCATCATCAAGACCGATGTCTTCGGCTCGACCGAGGCCGTGCGCCACGTGCTCGAAGGCATTAAGAGCAACAAAGTCACCCTCGAGGTCGTCTCCACCGACGTCGGCCTCATCGGCAAGAACGATGTCCTCATGGCCGGCACCGGCGGCGCCGTCATCATCGGCTTCAATACCAAGCTCGAAAACGGCGTCACCCCGCTCGCCAAACACCACGGCGTTCGCATCGAGACCTTTGGCATCATCTACGAACTCGCCGACAAGGTGAAGGAGATGATGGCCGACCTGCTCGATCCCGATCTCAAGGAAAACAAGCTCGGTGCCGCCGAGGTCCGCGCCACTTTCCCGGTCGGCAAGGGTTTCGTCGCCGGCTGTCTTGTCACCGAAGGCAAGATCACCCGCAACGCCAACGCCCGTGTCCGCCGCAAGAAGGACATCGTG
>JBEGTN010000308.1:0-3630 GCA_041179405.1 Verrucomicrobiota bacterium | reverse complement strand
GAGGAGAAAACAGCTCGGTTATTGATGGCTTGGTATGAGCTCTGTGCGCTCTGTGTCGGAGCTCCGTGTTCTCTGTGACGAAAATTCCGTCAGCGAAAACGTGAACGACCCCGAAGTTTTTGTGTTACAGACTACTGGTTTTTAACGACAACTACGCCACCACGCCCTTCACCCGCACCTTCGACTCCCTTTTCGACACCCGCGCCATGACCGGCAACGGCGCGCTCTACACCTACTGTATCCCGCGCAATATCGACTACGGTTGCGCCGTCACCGGCATCAAAGACGACTCCGGCACCGCTCGTCCGATCACGCTCCGGGTGGATAAATGGAACGAGCCGAACCTCCTCCACGCTGCTGCCCCCGTCCAGATGAACGCCACCGTGGAAATCCGCAACCTGACGCCGGATGACGTCTATGTCCTGCTGCGTTACGACACCTACCAAAGCGTCCCGACCAATAACTACCTCTCGAGCCCTCACGGTGCTGCGACTTACTTCGTAGCCCGCACTGGCACCTACACCTTGACCGACGCATTCCAGTCGGATGCCACCGTCATTTACCGCTGCGTTCCGTCTGGTTTGGTGATGCCCGCGATCACCGCGTTGGAGTTGGACGCATCGCTCGTCTCCCTCCGCTTCACTACCCGGAGCGGCCAGACCTACTACGTCCAGGTTTGCACCGACCTGAGCACCGCGACCTGGACAACTGTGGCGGCCAACCTCAGCGGCACCGGCGGAGTCGTGACCTTCACCGAGCCGAGGCCATCCGGCGCACTCCGCCGCTTCTACCGCGTCGGCCTCACGACGCCCTGAATCGAGTGGTCGGATCAAGGTGTGGCCACACCGGAGCGGGCATGGGCACTCGCATTACTCCGGAAACGGCGCATTTCACCACCGTATTTTCAACGATTCGTCACCCGCCTCATTAAACCTGGCGTCAATAAAGCCTCTAAGCAGACCGATAGCTCGGCTCCGATCTGCGGCCAGTTCAGGTGCTCCTTGTATTCCTCGAACGCGGCAAGGACCAGAGGCTCGTAGCGCTCCGGAACCATATGAGATTCGATATAATCGCAAAATACCGTGAACGGTGTATCATGCGAAAACTCCCTGCAATTCAGTCCGCGACGCAAACCGCCGGTCGAGAAAGTAATTGAGGGCAAACCGTGTGCGCAGGCGTCAACCAGTGCTATTCCGTAGCATTCCGCCGAGGTCGGTAAGATCAAAAAGGTTGAAGCGCTGTAAAGGTGCGAGAGTCGTGCTCGGTGCAGTGGGTTGGATTTGCGCAAAAATCCGTGGTATCGAACAAATGAAGGAACGTCGCCAGGCGGTTTCGCCCCCACGATATGCAATTCGGAGAGCAGCCCCCGGCGGTTAAGCTCTTGTGTCACCGCTATGGCGAATACACCGCCTTTTCGCACCCAATCCCCGCCGACAAAGAGCAATTTGCAGGGCGACGTGGTGCGCTTTATCAAAAGGTCTTTGATATTATTCTCCGAGTGCCCCCCGACCAGATTTGGTCCAAGCGGAAGCACTTTGACCCGTTCGGAAGGGATTTTGTAGCGGCTCTTGGCATCGTTTGCGGCCCACTCCGAGGTATAGATAGCAAGATCAACCCTGCCCAATGCAGATGCCTCCGCCGCATCTCCATCCTTGCGCGTCTCGGAACATAAATCAGTAAACTCAGGATAATAATCTACCATCACGCCAAATGTTGCATCGGTCCAAAAAACCAGCGGCTTTTCGACCGAAAGGTAGGCGTAATACAATGATGTTGGCGCGAAAACCAAATCACACGGTATCTCCGCCAATTGTCGCTTCGCTTGGGCGCTCCAGTATTTCAACTGTGCCGGGTCACGTTCACACAGGTAATTTTCCCCGGTGAGCAGCCTGTAAGCGACTTTTTTAATTCGGGGCCAGAATGCACAACGTGTCTTTAGCCTCACCGGCATCACCTCGTGTCCCTGCTCCACCAAGGCGCGTTTAATATTATAGATCTGACCTGACCAAGCGTCCACATCATCGCTGTTTAAGTGGCTAATGTAGGCGATTTTCATCCAAAAAATAGGTATGATCCGGAGACCTGGGTGACAAGTAGTCCTGGGACATAGGTTACACTTTTGGGCATATGCTCTGGAGAACCACGACCCCGGACTACTTGTCATCTAGGGCGTGTTTGCCAAACACACCCTGACAAAACACGGCCAGTCCCCCTTCGGAATTGTCTCCTCAGAATACAGAGCCCAAGCAAGACCTCACTGTCGTGCATCTGATCTTTTCTCCGTGACCTCTGTGTCTGGGCTCCGGCTCGGCTCTGGGACTAATCCGAAAAGTTATAGGTCAAGCACCAGGTCCGGATCTTACGGGCGCGTTACAGGCGGCTGAGGAGGTCGGCCTTCTTGGCGTTGAACTCCTCTTGGGTGAGGACCCCGGCATCACGCAGTTGGCCGAGTTTTTCCAGCAATTGCACGAGGCTGGCGGAGTTTTGATCGAACGCAGGCGCGGGTGCGACCGGTGACGGGCGCGGCGCAGTCCAGTTATTTTGCGTGGGCGGAGCCGCGAAGTTGGTGGGGGCGGCCAGCGCGAGGCCCGGGCCGGAAATCAGCGGGAGGCTCAGGGTCGTGAGCGTGCCGTATTGGCTGCTAAAGGTCAGCGAGCTGTCGCCGCCTTGCTGCTGGCTGACACCGCTGATGTTGTGATCGAGGGTGTCGAACACCGTGACCTGTCCGTCGCGCTGCACGGCGAGACGGCGGGACTGCGGGAAAAACGCGTAGCGGATATTGTTCTGCCCGCCGCTGCTGGAGGGGTTGCCGAAATTCTCTCCCCACCACTGGTTCGAGCCCCCGGCGCCGCCGGCGGGAGCGGGCTTGAAGAGCTGGCGGGAGGCGAGAGCCTGCGAAAGTTCGCCGCACAGATTATCGACGGTCATCTTCAGGCGGTGATTAAACATATCACTGACCATGGTCATGCCGCCACGCATCCATTGGCCGCCGCCCAGCTCGGGGCAAAAGAACTGGGCCATGGTGCCGCCTCCATTGTTGACCGAGATGAGCATGTTCAGCGCGGATTCGCGGCTCAAGCCGTAGCGACGCGAGATGTCGTCGATCAGGTTGAGACCGTCTTGGGTGAGATTTTGCATAAAAAGAGGGATGCGTGTGCGTGCCCACGGATGCGCGGGAACGAAGAACGCAAGCGAACGACCAACTCAGGAATCCCAGAAAACCACAAACTCGATATGGCTAAATTATTAACATGAATGCGTTTAATGCACAGGGGCAATCCTGCCGAGAGAGGCCCGGTATGATCCGGACCTAAGCGGTAGGTCTCCGGATCATACCTGGCATTACCCCGGACCTTGCTGAATTCATCGCCCTAATTGTATTCATAAAATCAATAAATATCGGCCTGATCCCTTCAGCATTATTATGGCTGAATTGTGAACACGGCGGCGGGGATGAAACGAGCGACGACCGCAGCCAGGCCATCGAGTTTCTGTGCCTTCGTGCGTAGGCGTCGGGCCTCCGCCTCACCCTGCCGTCCGAACAAGCGACTGGTAACGCATTTTAGATATAAAATGTTTATTATCATATGATTATGATAATAAAACAAAGAAATCATATCAAGCTAACAA
>JBEGTN010000307.1:0-18502 GCA_041179405.1 Verrucomicrobiota bacterium | reverse complement strand
TTCTTGTCGGCGTAGTCGCCGAGGATGCGGCAGGTCTCGATGGCCCAGCCCCACTGGGCGGCGGGCGGGATGACCTCGCGTTGCCAGATGTATTCGCCGAGCACGAGGAGAATGTTCTTAGCGCCCCACTCCTGGGCGAGGTCGATGAAGGCCTTGCAGCGGGTGACGTGGAACTCGCGCACGGGGTCGTTGAAGTCGATGAGGCCGGCGGCGACGACGACGACGGAGGTGACGGGAAGGCGGTATTTGAGGCAGGTGTTGGCGACGATGCGCTTCTCTTCCGTGCTGATGCCGTAGGCTTCGGTGAAGATATCCACGCAATCGAAGCCGATGCGGGAGATGTGGGCGAGGCCGGTGGCGGTGTCCACGCCGGCCTGGCCGAACGCGCTGTTGATGATGCCGAGTTTCATAGGTTTTGGGGGATGGTTTGGGTTGGGAGGGAAAGGGTGCAGGCAGGGAACTCAGGGCGCGGCGTGGATCTCGGTGAGCGCCACGGCGCGGTGTTCGGCGGCGCTGCGGTAGGCGGCCTCGACGAGTGCCATGGTCTTGAGGTTGTCGCGGCCGGAGATGGCGGGCGCGGCACCGGTGGCGAGGGCGGTGAGGAGCTGGCCCATGGTGCCGGCGAAGGCGTCGGGGAACCAGCTCTCGGTCCACGTCGGTTCGTGGAAGGCGGCGTCACCCTTCACGGCGTAGCGGATGCTGGAGGGCGTGGTGTAGGGATTCTTTACCCAGCCGATGTCGCCCATCGCGAGGCCGTCGAGGCCCTCGATGCGCCAGCGGAGGGAGAGGTCGGCGGGGCAGCCTTCGCGGGCGGGGCCGGTCCAGACGTCGTCGATGACGGTGCAGCGAAGGCCGGAGGCGTATTCAAGAATGTAGGTGCAGATGCCATCGGTATGGGCGAACTTGGTGCGCGGATCGGGCCGGGTGCTGCAATAGATGCGTTCGGGGTCGCCGAACCAGTGACGCAGGCAGTCGAGGTGGTGAATCGACATGATGCGCAACGTCACCCAGCCGAGTTTCTCCTGCCACGGCATGAGGTGCGGGATGCCTCGCATGTCGATGCTGGCAAAGACGGGCTCGCCCAGCGCGCCCTGGTCGAGGAGAGACTTGGCGGCGCGCACGGACTGGTCGTAGCGCATGTTCTGGTTCACCGCGAGGACGATGCCGGCGCGTTCGCAAAGCTCCACGGCGCGCACGGCTTCGGCGTAGTCGTTACCGAGGGGTTTTTGCGCAAGGATGCCTTTGACGGTGCCGCGTTTGCAGGCGGCCTCGATGAGGCCGAGTTGGGCGTCGGGCGTGACTGCGATGTCGAGCACTTCGATGCTCGGATCATCGAGCAACTCTTCGTAGCTGCAGACTTTCTCGATGTGGTGGCGTTCCGCGACTTTGGCCGCCGTCTCGCGGGTGCGCGAGGCGATGGCGACGGGATTGAAGCCCGCCTTTCGGTAGCTGGGCAGGTGGCAGTCGCTGACGATGAAGCCGCCGCCGAGGATGCCGATGCGGTAATCTTTTTTCGGAGGTGAGGCGGGCGTGATGTTCAGATTGTGCATGGGGTGGAAAATATTGTTCATGCTTCCGAAGCGCGCCGGGCCCGGGCGTCGGCAAAGCAGGCGTGCGCGATTTTATTGTAGACCAACGATTCCTGGTAGCGGTCGCTCTCCTCGACGAAGCCGCCTGCGCCATCGGAAAAACGGCGGGCGTAGTAGTAGGCACCGGAGAGCAGCTCGGGGCAGAAGATCAGGCAGTCGCCGCGCTTTGCGTTGCGGAGGAAGCCGAGCATGGCGTGCGTCCAGAGCGACTTGAAATCGTCGAGGAAGTTCACCACGCCGTGCGCGGCGGGCGGGCGTCCCACGCCGTCGCCGATGGAAACTTGCATGCAGCCTGAGCTGCCGATGCGGCCGTGCATAAACGCGACGCGATCAAAGATCGGTCGCATGAAGGCCAGCTTCGTCGGCATGTCGCCGTAGGCCAGCTCCTGGCCGGTGTAGAAGTGGCTGAAGTCGCCGTTGAAACGCACTTCGGGAAAACGCTTCGTGAGCTGCACGGTGCGCCAGAGATCCTGCGTGATGGTGGCGCGGTGGGTCTCGATAAAGACGGGTAACGCGTAGCGCTGTGAGGCGAGGAGGATGGCCTCGACCAGGTGGTCGATCTCGGCGTCGTCCTCCAAGCCCCAGCCGACGTGGAGGGTAAGGCAGTCGTGGCCGAGGGCGGCGTGGCGGGCGACAATTGCGTCCGCCTCGGCGGGGAGATTCACGCGATCCGAACCGCAGTGGCGCAGGCGCGTGCCGCCGGCGGGCGGAGAGAAATCCACGCATTGGATGCCGACAAAGCCGTCGGCGGCGAGACGGGCGTCGCGGGCCGCGCCGGTGAGCGGGCCGGGCCAGAGGGAGTCGGCGCGGAGGTCGTCGAGATTGGCGAGGTTGAGGTAAGCGAGGAGCTTGGGTGCGTCGGCGGAGCCGTCGTTGACGTAGGCGGACATGGGGTAGATTTTTTAACGCAGAGACGCAGAGGCGTAGAGAAAGAAGGCGGGGCGGGCGGAGCACAGGCAGGAATGCCTGTGTCACTTTGGGGATTAAAATTCGTCGAAGGCGATTTGGCGGTCGGGGACGCCGAGGTCGGCGAGCATCTTGGTGACGGCGCGGATCATCATGGGCGGGCCGCAGAGGTAGTATTCGACCGCTTTCGAATCGGGGTGGTCGCGCAGGTAGCGGTCGAGCACGACCTCGTGGATGAAGCCGGCCAGCCCGGTCCAGTTGTCCTCGGGCAAAGGTGAGGAGAGTGCGAGGTGGAAACTGAAGTTCGAATGCGCGGCGGCGATTTTCTCAAAAGTGTCCTCGTAGAAGATTTCCTGCCGGGACCGAGCGCCATACCAGAAGCTCACGCGGCGGTGTGTTTTCTCTGTCTCGAAGAGATGCGAGAGATGCGCGCGAAGCGGGGCCATGCCGGCGCCGCCGCCGATGTAAACCATCTCCCGCTGCGTGGGCTTGATGTGGAAGTCCCCGAATGGCCCGATGGCGGTGACGGTGTCGCCAGGCTTCAGGTTGAAAACGTAGGCGGAGCCGACGCCGGGCGGGCAATTCTGGCCCGGAGGCGGCGTGGCGATGCGGACATTGAAGCGCAGGGTGTGTTCGAGGGCCTGGTTGCTGGCGAGGGAGTAGTTGTTGCGGCGGCCGGTCTCGGGGTTGCGGGCGACGAGGTCGAAGACGTGTTGGTGACGCCAGACGGAGGCGTAGGGCTCGGGGATGTCGAGGTCGGCGAAGCGGATGGAGTCGTAGGCGGGGATGTCGAGCTGGAGATAATCGCCGGGCGTGAACTTTACCTTCTCCGCCGCGTCGATGGGCTCGAGCACGAGCTCCTTGATGAAGGTGGCGACGCTGCGATTGCTGACCACGCGGAGGCGGAGGGGCTTTTGTTCGCGGGCACCGCAGCCTCGGGGCAGCGCGACATTGAGGCGGATGCGGCCGTTGCGTTCCTCGATGGGATACGTGGCGAGGCCACGGCAGATCGGGGCGCGCGCGGGCGAGCCGTCGGCGAGAAAGAAGCGGCCGTTGTGCTTCGGGCACTCGATGATGTTGTCCTTCACCAAGCCGTCGGCGAGGTGGGTGTTGCCGTGGGAACACATGCCGTCGGTGGCGTAGAGCGCGCCGGCGGCGTCGCGGACGAGCGCGTAGGTCTTGCGACCGTGGTCGAAGCGGATGACGTCGGACCAACCGATGTCCGCCGCCGCGCAGACTTCGATCCATCCTTGCGCGTCGGGCGCGGCGTCGGGGCCGCGCACGCCGCTCGCGGCCCGGGCCTTTGGCTCGGGGAGCGCGCGTTTCACGTGGTAGGCGGGGTCTTTGACCTGGCGCAGGACGGCGGGAACGATCTCCCGCCAGGCGGCAAGCAAGCCTGGATAAGGCGTCGGCATGTCGGCTTTGACGACTTCGTGGAGACGGGGCAGCGCGTGGTAAGGAACCAACGGGAACATGTGGTGCTCCACGTGGTAGTTCATGTTCCAGTAGAAGAACCGGTTGATCGGGTTCATGTAGACCGTCCGGCAGTTCAGCCGGTGATCGAGCACGTTCTCGGCGAGGCCGGTGTGCTGGGTCAGACCATAGACGAGCATCAGCCAGGTGCCGATGATGTGAGGCAGGCCGATGAATAGCAGCGGCAGGATATTCCAAGTAACCAAGGCGGTGATTAGCGTCGCGGCGTAAATCGCCACGTAGAGGCGGGCCTTGCGGTAGATCTTTGGAAACTCGCTCTCGGGGATGTAGGTCTTTTCATCGGCGCTCATCTTGCCGAGCGAGTGCATCACGATGTGGCGAAAATAGGCCGGATACACGGGCAGGCCAAAAAAACCTTTGAGCAGGCCCTTCAGATTTGGCGGACGGGGAACGGCGATCTCGGGATCGCGACCTACGATGATGGTGTCGCTATGGTGGCGCGTGTGACTCCAGCGCCAGACGGTGGACTCGCGCATCACCATGAACGACGCGATCTCGTAGAGCACGTTGTTCATCCAATCGGTCTTGAAGGCGGTGCCGTGCCCCGCCTCGTGCCAGCGCGAGTCGGCAGTGGAGCCGTAGAGCGTGGCGTAAATGAAATAGGGAACCAACGCCCACCAAGACGGCCAGAGCACCCAGGTTGCGACGCCCGCACCGAGGATGAGGCCGAACCAGATGATCGAGTCGCGAATGGCCGGGCCATCGCGGCGTTCGAGCAGCTTGCGCATCGTCGCACGCGGGACGGGGCTTTGATACCAATCGGCCTCGGCGAGACCACGCTCAATCGCGCGGGCGGCGTTTTCGCCGGTGAGGCTGTAGTCCAGTTTGGTCGGGGGCTTGAGCAGGACTGAAGTGGATTCTTGGCTCATAACGTGGCGCTCAATCGGTTGAAAAGGCGTAGATCGTAGTCTGGCGGCGCGGAGTGCCGGGGCGGACGATGATGTCGCCGAGTTCCGGGACATTCACGCCGTCCGGGTAACCTTCGCATTCGAGGCAGAAGCCGTGATGCTTCGCATAGCTCACGCCGGATTTTCCCACCAGAGAGCCATCGAGCGAGACGCCGGAATAAAACTGCACGCAGTCCTCCGTCGTGAGCACCTCCATCACCCGTCCGCTCACCGGCTCGCGCACCCGGGCGGCAGGCACCAATGATGCATGTTCTCCGTGGGATCGGTTAACAAAATACAGATCGCCATGCGCCCCCAAAATTTTCGGCAGCACCTCCCCCATCCGCCTCGGTGCGCGGAAATCGCCGGCTTGCACGACGGGATCGCGCCGCCCCAGCAAAGTCATCGAGGCATCGGTGGGGGCGAACGTCTCCGCAAAAATCTGCAGCTCGTGATCGGTCGCCGGCGCGGTGTTTTCCCCGGCAAGATTGAAATACGAGTGATGCGTGAGGCTGGCCGGAGTCGGGCGATCGGAGGAAACTTCGGTTTCGAAAATGAATTCGTTTTGAGCGGTCAACGTGAACGTCACCGAGGCCGTCAAGCGACCGGGATAGCCTTCGTCCCCGTCCGGACTCTGCAACGTAAGACGCACGGACTCCGCGTCGTCTGCTCGGGTGACCGGCTCCGCGTTCCAAAGCTTTTTGTCGAATCCTGAACTTCCGCCGTGGAGATGATTGGGCTGATCATTCAGCGGGAGCTGATAACTCCGCCCATCCAATGCGAATCGTCCGCCGGTGATGCGCCCCGCCACGCGTCCGGCAATCGCACCAAAGTAAGGATGTCCCGCGAGGTAAGGCTCCAGCGTATCGAAGCCGAGCACCACGTCGGCGAGTTTCCCGTCGCGATCCGGCACGCGCAGATGCGTGACGATGCCGCCGTATTCGATTACTTCCAGCGAGCTGCCAAGCGCGTTGCTCAGTCGCCAGGAATGCACGATCCGGCCATCGGGAAGCTCTCCAAATTTGCGCGAAGTGGGCATCGTTCGTCTTAGGGGTGGTGCTTATCCGACGCGTGATGCGGCGTAAAAAGCAAGGGAACATACGACTTTTCAGGAAACAGCAGCTGCGGCGGCATCCGCCCGGCGTGGTTGCTTGGATTTCCCCGCTCAAAATGCCAACAGGTTGAATGCTATAAACAAAAATCCCCACGTGGGTTACGCGGGGTTTTAAAAGTGGTGCTCGGGAAGGGACTCGAACCCTTACGCCTTTCGGCACACGCCCCTCAAACGTGTGTGTCTACCAATTCCACCACCCGAGCATTTCTAACCGAAGGGAAGGCGGACGAAGACAAACGAGCGCGGCACTGTAAAGCCTCAAAACTGATTTCCTCAAAAATCAGTTTTGACCCTCATCCCTGTCCGCCGGAAGGTGTCCAGCCCGCCATGAATCTCGACGCCACCCTGCAAGCCTTGCTCCACTCCTATGAAAACGAGGGCGGCATCAACCACTTCGATGGCATCAACCTGCCCTCCGAGGTTTCGGTCAACCAGCTTGCCGCCGAGTGCATGCATCTGCTTTTCCCGGGGTTTTTCGAATCGACGCCTCTGGCGCGCAATGACGTGCCCGCCCTCACGCGCCGTCGTTTGGAGAGTTTTCACGAGGCACTGCGCATTGATTTGGAGAAATGCCTTCAATTCGCGGGGGATGCGGCGCCCGCAGCGACGGCCCGCGAGGTGGCGGGACTGGTCTTGCAAAAATTACCGGAGCTTCGCCGTGTCGTGCAGACCGATGTTCAGGCGGCCTATTCCGGCGACCCCGCCGCACGCAGCACCGAGGAGATCATTTTGGCCTATCCGTGCGTGTTGGTGATTTCACTCCAGCGCTTCGCACATGAGCTCTACAAACTTAAGGTGCCGCTGCTACCGCGCATGCTCACCGAATACGCCCACGAGCGCACCGGAACGGATCTGCATCCGGGGGCCGTCATAGGGGAATACTTCTTCATCGATCACTGCACCGGTGTCGTCGTCGGCGAGACCGCCCGCATCGGTTGCCACGTTAAAATCTATCAGGGCGTCACCCTCGGCGCGAAATCGTTCGAGGTGGATAATAACGGGCATCCCATCAAGGGGGTGAAACGTCACCCGGATATCGGCGACAATGTCACCATCTACGCCCACGCCACGATCCTCGGCGGTGACACCAAGATAGGCGCGCACTCCATCATCGGCGCCAACGTGTGGCTGCTGGAATCAATTCCCGAGAACAGCATCGCCTACTATAAGAACGAGAATCTCGTCGTTCGCTCGCGCCGCAAGAAGGAGGCTGCGGTCGAGTGCCGCACTCAAAACGAGCTCGAGGCCTTTAACTGGTCGATTTGAGTGGTCGGCCGTCGCAATGTAGCCCCGACCGGTGGTCGGGGGGGAGTTCGTTTAGCGCATTTTAAGAAATGTCATAGCCGTTCAGAGGTAGGGCGTGACCGCTGGGCGCGCCGCGTTGGCGTGGTAAATACCTGAGAGGCACGGCGGCGGTCCCAGTCCCGCGCGCGGGACCCTACCTTTCAAGCCGTCATTTTGGCTACAGTTTTATTTGAAATGCTCTAGCCGACTACCGGGATGTCCACGCGCTGCCGCTCGGCCATCGCTCTTGCCAGTTCAGCCCCGAGGAAGGGGCCTTCGTAGATCATGGCGGTGTAGACCTGCACGAGCGTGGCCCCTGCGTCCAGTTTCTCGCCGGCGCTTTCGGCGTCATGCACGCCGCCGACCGCGATGATGGGCAGCCGACCGCCGGTTGACCGGGAGATGTAGTTTACGATTTCGGTCGAACGTCTGCGCAGGGGCCTGCCGCTCAGGCCGCCGGCCTGGCCGACGTCGGAAAAGGTCCCCGGTCTCGCTAGCGTCGTATTCGTGGCTATGATACCATCGAGCCCGAACTCATGGATTACGCCGAGGGCGGCGTCGATCTGCGGCCAGTTAAGATCCGGAGCTATTTTAAGCAGCAGAGGTTTGCGGCCTTTGCCTCCTTCCTGTGTCGCCGTGCCGCGCGCCTTGTTCGCAAGGCTAAGCGCCCCGAGCAGCTCGCGCAGCGGCTTTTCGTCCTGCAGGGCGCGCAAACCGGGCGTGTTGGGGCTGGAGACATTCACCACCACATAGTCGGCGTAGTCCGCGAGCCGGCCAAAGCTTGTCAGGTAGTCTTGGGTCGCCTGTTCGTTGGGTGTGATCTTCGATTTCCCCAGATTGATTCCCAGCGGGATCTGGCGGTGCCCCACGCCGGGTTGCGTGGCCAGCCTTGCCGCGACCGCTTCGCTGCCTTCGTTGTTAAACCCCATGCGATTGATCACCGCTTCCTCCGCCGGGTAGCGAAACAGGCGAGGCTGCGGATTCCCCGGTTGCGCAAGCGCGGTGACCGTGCCGATTTCCACGTGACCAAATCCCAGTGCCGCGGCCGCAGGCCAGGCGCGGGCGTTTTTGTCGAATCCCGCCGCCATGCCTATCGCATTGGGGAACTTCAGTCCGAAGGCCTCCACCGGCCGGTGCCAGGAGGGAGCCAGGCGATGCCACGCTTCCAACGTCCGGCACAACGGCGTAAGCCGGCCTAAAAGGGCGAGGGCGTTGACCCCGGTTTCGTGGGCATGCTCCGCATCCATGCGGAACAAGGCGCGGCGGGCGACGTGCTTATAGAGTAGGCTCATGCGTCCGGCAGATTTGGTCGCCGACTTGAAAATGCAAGTGTCGCCGCGCGGCGCTGCCCGCCCCAGCGCCGCCCCGTGCCTGATCGCACGTTTAGGCTTGGCAACCAATCCGGGAGCCTAACGCTGCGCGCCTTTTCCCTTCGCCGAGACCGGGCTGAAACTCATTACGACTCATTAATAAAAAAGTTAATTTTCGCAGTTTGACTCGTCCATGACCCTCGGCATGGCTCCGACGAAATCCCCTCTCCCATACTTAAGTAATCATGGCCAACTCCTCCGCTATCCTCGACTGGTGTATCGTTCGTCTCGGTGAAGACCACAACTGGTGGGTCGACGAAGTTTCCGATCCCGTGCGCTGGGACACCGATGGTCTCAGTATCATCGACCCGCGTCAGGCCTCCCACTTGATCGATCTCGTCGAGCCTCTCCGCGATTATGGTTTCGACCAGGATCTTTTTGAAGCGGCCTTTATTCCGTTCCGCATCGAAAAAGAAGTCGGCGCGTCTCGCATCAGACTCCGTCGAGTCAAAGACTCGCTCTTTGATTCCGACGAAAAGCTTTTCGCCCTTGCCGACATCGTCGACGACGAGAACGGCCCCTACGCCGATTTGCTCGACCATCTCACCAAGTGCCGCGTCAAACTCCTGAACGACGTGTTTAAGTTCGAGTCCAAACTCACCGTCGATGAGGTCGAGGACGAGCTTCGCGAGGACCAGAACGCCAGCTTCATCGAGGGCAAGGCGGTCCACAGCTTCGACGAACTTTGTGCGATTCTTGACTACACCCCCGCCGGCTTCGACGAAGACGCGGAGGAAGGCGAGGCCCCTGTCGCCGGCGAGGAAGAGGAAATCGACGATGCCGATCTGCCGGACTTGGATGAAGAGGGCGAAGAGGCTCTCAAAGGCGACCAATCCCTGAAGTGGGACGAGGATGAAGGCGAAGGCGACGAGGATGACGAGTCCAAGAAGGCCAAGGGCGGCGATGATGACGAAGATTCGGACGATGATGACGCGCCTAAAAAGTCGTCCGATGATGATGATGATGACGACGACGAGGACGAAAAGCCCCGCGCCAAATCAAAATCTAAATCCGCCCCCGCCGCCGCTCCTAAGAAAGTGGCCAAGCCTGCTGCGAAAACTCCGGCAAAGACCCCCGCAAAATCTGCGTCCAAACCTGCGCCCAAAGGTAAAAAGCGCTGAGTTGTTTAACGCGGTCTGTTCAAGCAAAGCCCGGCCTACCCCGCCGGGCTTTTTTGCGTTAATCGGTGTGGCGGTTTGCCTGCCCAAGAATCAGCGCCGGCCAATCGGACTACAAACCCATCGCGCGCAAGCACCGTTGCTACCACGAGCGATGCGAGACGATTTGGAAGTAAATCGGAATCACCGCGCCAATTCCTTCGCCTCGTCCTTTGCGAAATAGGTGAGAATCAGGTCCGCTCCCGCGCGTTTGATTGCGAGAAGCGACTCGTGTCGGGTGCGCGCCAGATCGAGCCAGCCAAGCCGCGCCGCCGCATGGATCTGTGCATACTCACCCGACACCTGATACGCCGCCAACGGCTTGTTGGAGCGTTCGCGCACATCACGGATGATATCCAGATATGCGCCTGCCGGCTTCACCATGAGCACGTCTGCGCCCTCCGCCGCATCCAACACCGCCTCGGCCAGCGCCTCGCGCCGGTTGGCGGGATTAAGTTGATACGTCGCCTTGCTGAGCAACTTGGTTCCCGCCGCCTGTGCGCTGCCCACCGCCTCGCGGAAGGGCCCGTAGTAGGCAGAGTTGAATTTCACCGAATAGGCGATGATGCCCGTCTCGGTAAATCCCGCCGCATCCAGCGCCGAGCGGATCGCGCCGACGCGGCCGTCCATCATGTCACTCGGTGCCACGAAATCCACGCCCGCCCGCGCTTGCCGCACCGCCATCGCGGCCAGCCGACTGACGGTGCGGTCGTTGTCCACATCGGTGCCTGCGGCGTTCAATACCCCGTCGTGCCCATGGTTGGTATAGGGGTCGAGCGCCACATCGGTGATGACCACGAGCTCGGGCAGGGCTTTTTTCACCGCCTTCACCGCGCGCAAGATAAGACCGTTCTCGTTCAATTCCTCCGTGCCTTCGGCGTCCTTGAGTTTTTTGTCTAGTTTTGGGAAAAGCGCCACGGCTTTCACCCCGAGCTTCCAGAGCGCACGGCACTCTTTTACCAGATCGGCGATATTCAGGCGAAACTGCCCGGGCATCGATGCGATCTCCTCCGGCGCGGCTTTACCGTCCACTACGAAGAGCGGAGCGATAAAGTCTTCCGGCCGCAGGACCGTCTCCTCAACAAGGGCACGCACTGTGGCGGAACGGCGCAGGCGACGCGGACGACAAGGCAAATCGAGTTTGAAGGCGGCGGGCGTAGGCATGTGAATAGACCACCTTAAATACGCCGGGCAGGCACTCGCTACAAGATTTTGAGTCTCCCCACTTCAGCCAACGATGCATCCGAGAGGGCTTGGAACAAACTCGCCCGCGCCAGTGGAGCAGGCTTCTTTTTCATAAAACCTCCCATGCCCTCTCTCGCTACCGATCTTTTTGACTACGTCTTGCCGCCACGGCTCATCGCCCAAAGCCCGGCTGATCGTCGAGACGCATCCCGCCTGCTCGTCGTCCATCGCGAGGCTCGTCGTATCGAGCATCGTCACTTTTCCGATATCGGCGAATATCTACGGCCGGGCGACACCCTCTTCCGCAACAATGCCGCCGTCCTGCCCGCCCGGCTGCTTGCACAGCGTCCCACGGGCGGCGCAGTCGAGTGCCTGCTTCTCCGTCCCGCCGCCGATGGCGAGACGTGGTGGTGCTTAATTCGTCCGGGTAAAAAACTTCCGGCGGGCGCCACCTTCGGCATCCAAGGCGCATTCACCGGCACCGTGCTTGAAAAGGACGCAGAGGGCGCCGCACGCATTGCCTTCGCCTGTCCGCCCGGACCCGATGGAAAACCTTCGACCATCACCTCGGTCGCCAACCGGCTCGGAGAGGTGCCGCTGCCCCCCTACATCGAGCGCCAGCACACCGCCGAGGAACGCAGCGCCGACCTGGAGCGTTATCAAACCGTTTACGCCGACCGCACGCGGCAGGTCGCGGCCGCCGCGCCCACCGCCGGACTCCATTTCACGCCGGAGTTGCTCGCCGCTCTCGCCGCGCAAGGCGTGCGCACCGCCGACCTTACGCTGCATGTGGGGCTCGGCACCTTTAAGCCCATCGCCACCGAGACGATTGAGGCGCACGCCATACATCGTGAAATCTACGAAGTGCCGCCGGCCACCCAAGCTGCCTTGCTCGCCCCGGCCCCCGGCACTCGTCGTATCGCGGTGGGCACGACCAGCGTGCGATCATTGGAAGATTTTTGGCGGAAGCATCACGCGAATACGCCTCCCGCGTCTTCGCCTGCAAGTGCAGCTGCTCCCATCCGCCCCCATCTCAGCGAGGCCGCGATCTACCTTTACCCGCCGCAAATATTCCCGGCGATAGACGCACTGATCACCAACTTTCATCAACCACGATCAACCTTGCTTTGCCTTGTCAGTGCCTTCCTTGCCCCCGGCTCGACCGACGGCATTGCCTGGATGCGCGAGATCTACGCCGAAGCCATCGCAAGCGAATACCGTTTCTTCAGCTACGGTGACGCCATGCTCATTGTGTAACAATTCGGCGACGTAGCTTGCTCTCTGCGATGGAGCGGATTGCGTCCCGTTTCAGATGAACGAAACTTCCAGCGTCACCCCGTCAGTTTCAGGCGGAACCATAGCCGCCTGGCGCATACTGTTGCGCGGCGCAGGGGTATTACTTGTCCTTTTCGTTTTCTGTTTCTGGGCCGCCAAAGGATATAACCGGGGTTGGTCCCAAAACCGGGTGCCCGTTAAACACCTCGATCCGGTTACCGAGATAGAATTCACCACCTACGAAAAGCGCTTCGTTCCCGGTGTGGACTACCTCGTCGGCGGTAGTTTGATCGGAGCGATGCTTTTTAGCGCAACTTTCCTAGGCAACAGGCGTCTCAAAATCGGCTGAGCTTTAGGCTCTGTCCAACGGCCCTCGTCTTTTTTACCCACTTAACTCTCAACTCCCAATCCTATCATGACATACGTGCCCACCGCCCTCCGCTCCATCGCCTTCGCCGGCTTTACTATCATCTCGGCTATCGCCGCCCCCAAGTCCTTTGACTTGAAAGATCCGAAGGGGGTTAACGCCATTCAGTTCAAACTCGACTCCATCCTCGAGCCCATCGTGGGCACCGCCAACAACATCACCGGTGCGGTCAGTTTCGATCCCGCCGCCATTCCCGCCACCAGCGGCAAGGTCACCGTCGCCGCCTCCTCCATCGTGGTGCCCAACGCCAAGATGAACGAGCACCTGCTCAGTGCCGCCTGGGTGGACGCTGCCACCCACCCCGAGATCAGCTTCGCCTTCACGGCATTGTCCGACGTGAAGTCCGTCGGGCCCAACAAATGGACGGCCTCGGCCAACGGCCAATTTTCACTCAAGGGCGTAACCAAGGACATTTCCGTGCCTGTCACTTTGAGCTACCTTTCCGGTCAATATGGCAGCCGCCTAGGCAAGCCGGAAATGGGCGGCGACTTACTCGTTGTGCGCGGAGAGTTTTCTATCGCCCGCGGCGACTACGGTATCAAGCCGGGTGAAAAAGAGGAAAATGTCGCCCCTGTCATCCAGCTCACCTTCGCACTCGTCGGCGGCGCGCCAAAGTCCTGAACCCTTTTCCGCCTTCCAGTGCCTGGCGCCGCGCGACTCTCTGAATCGCGCGGCTTTTCTTTTTTTGCGACTTCCGCAGGTTTATACGGTTCACTTCCCTACCCATGACTGCCACCGAGTTACAGACCCTGATCGAAGACGCCACCTTTGACTACGCGATGGGCGACACCGACGCCGCCGTCGCCAAGCTCGACCAGGCCACCGCCGCCCATCCTGATTCATTCGAAGCCTGGCACGCCTTGGCCGAGATTAACTTCAGCGCCCGGCGTCTCGACGCCGCCCTGGTCGCTGCGGAACACGCCCTCGCTCTCCGCGCCGACGACCTCTTTATTAACACCACCCTTTCTCGTATCTGGATGGAGAAGGGTGACAAAGCCACCGCCGAGAAATTCGGCGCCCAAGCCAAGATCCTGGGCTGGAAGGACCAGCTTAAAAACCCCGCCGCCCACGAAGGCGGGCTGAAGTAAAAACGTGCGCCACATCGCCTCCGCGCCGCCCCGTTGACAGCGTGCCCGCCATCTTCCTAGCTACCCAACCGCATCATGGACGCACCCACTTATACGCTCGAGTTCGAAAAGCCTCTCCGCGACCTCAGCGCTCAACTTGAGCAGCTGCGCAAGCAGTCCCTCGAAAACAACCTGGACCTCGCCAGCGAGATTGCCGCCATCGAGCGCAAGATCGCCGCCACCCAGCGCGAGATCTACTCCAGCCTCACCCCTTGGCAGCGAGTCCAGATCGCCCGCCACCCGAAGCGCCCCTACGCCCTCGACTACGTCAACCTCATCCTCACCGGTTTCCAGGAACTCCACGGCGACCGCCAGTTCAACGACGACCGCGCCCTGATCGGCGGCACTGCGTTTTTCCAAGGCGAAGCGGTGATGATCGTCGCGCAACAGAAGGGCCGCGACACCAAGGAAAAAATCGCCCGTAACTTCGGCATGCCGCAACCCGAGGGCTACCGCAAGGCGCTCCGCCTGATGAAACTCGCCGAGAAATTCGGCCTGCCCGTCTTCACCTTCATCGACACCCCCGGCGCCTACCCCGGCCTCGGCTCCGAGGAGCGCCACGTCTCCGAAGCTATCGCCGTGAACCTCCGCGAAATGACGCTCCTGCGCGTGCCCACCATCTCCATCGTCGTAGGCGAAGGCGGCTCCGGCGGCGCCCTCGGCATCGGCGTCACGGACCGTGTGCTCATTTTCGACAACAGCTACTACTCCGTCATCTCCCCTGAGGGCTGCGCCGCCATCCTTTGGAAAGATCCCGCCGCCGCCCCCAAGGCCGCCGAGGCCCTCAAGCTCAACGCCGACGTGCTCGAAAAACTAGGCGTCGTGGACGAGGTCATCCCCGAGCCCTTTGGCGGTGCGCACAACAACCCCGAGCAGGCCGCCGCCGCGCTTAAATACGCTCTGCAAAAACATCTCAACGACCTGCGCGGCCTCAGCGCCACCAAACTGCTCGATGCCCGCTACGAGCGTTACCGCCACCTCGGCGTCTATCAGGAAGACGGCACCGTCCACGCCTGATCTTCACCCAGCTTGACCACCACGCCGCCCCGTCCCGGGCGGCGTTTTTCTTGGTCAAAGACCAGCCGCCCCACCCATGAGCGAAGCCGCCTCTCCCCCACGCGCGCCAGAGAACGCAACCAACCGCCTGCGCGATCTCGCCACCGGCCAGCGCCCGCAAGAGCGCGCCTTGGCGCACGGGGTCGGTGCCCTCTCCGACGCCGAATTGCTCGCCCTCATCCTGCGTAGCGGCACGCGAGGCCACGATGTCATCACCCTCTCCAACCGCCTGCTCGCCGAGGCCGGCTCCCTCCATGCTCTCGCCCGCTGGCAGGACCGCGATTTCCTCCGCCTCAAGGGCATCGGCCGCGTCAAAGCCCTCCAGCTTTGCACCGTTATGGAGATCGCCCGTCGCATCTTGACCACCGAACGCGAGACCCCGCCCGAGCTCCGCGAGCCGCAGGACATCTACGCCTACCTCCGCACCCGCGCCCTGGGCCTCGACGTGGAAAAGTGCTGGGTTCTCACCCTCAATAGTCGCAACCGACTCCTGCGCTGCACCGAGCTCAGCTCGGGCACCAGCGTGCAAACCCTCGTGCGCCCCGCCGAGGTGCTGCGGGAGGTCATACGCGAAGGCGCTCAGGCCTTCGTCGTCGCCCACAACCACCCCACAGGTGACCCCTTCCCGAGCAGCGCCGATGCCCGCGTAACCCAAAATCTCCGCGCCGCCGCCGACGCCGTGGGCCTGTGCCTGGCCGACCACCTCATCCTCGGCGACCCCATGATAGATCCCTGCAAAGTCGGCTACTACAGCTTCCGCGCTGCCGGCCGACTCTGAAAACGAATCCGACGCGTGGCATCCCGCAAGCGGGACCTGTGTTCCGATCTGAATTTCACCTCTGAGAAACACAGACAGGAATGTCTGTGCCACCCCGGCAACGATCGTTTGTTTGGCTCAGCTTGGACGCGAATTGGAACTATCCGGGTGCTCCAGGATGACCAACACATAGGAAAACACCCGTGTGGTGGACAATTCCTGACGCGTATGAATGAGCTTGGGCGTGAGGCTCCGGCAGATCGGCCGGACTTGCATCACACGCCAGCCTTCGCGAATCCGCCTGCGGTATTCGTCCTCCTGCACGCCCTCGATTATCACCGTGTCGTGAAGGCCGTTGGTGGCGATGAATCCGAGGCGACCCCGACCGACTATTTCGGCAATGGCGGCGGATACGGTTTCAACCATAAGACTGAATTTGTCCCAGGCATCGCGGTTGCGCAACCTGCGGCGCCTCATTGGCGTTTTGCGTCAGCACGGAGCTCCCGGCATCACGTCCCGTTGCTCAGGGCAACCAGGGGAACCGGCGGGCATCGGGTTTGCGCTTCTCCTGTTGCGCACCATGAAACTCCTTGGCCTCCGGCGACATGTAATACAGCAGCGTGGCATTGCCCGCCAGCTCTTGAATGCCTGCCATGCCATCGAGTTCGGCGTTAAACGCGCTCTTGAGTGCGCGGATCGCGAGCGGTGAATGGCCGAGTATTTCTTTCGCCCATTTCACGCCTTCCGCTTCGAGTTCCGCCACCGGCACGACCGTGTTGACCAGCCCCATGTCGAGCGCCTGCTGCGCGTTATATTGACGACAAAGATACCATATCTCCCGCGCTTTGCGCTGGCCGACCAAACGCGCCAGATAACTGGAGCCAAAGCCGGCGTCGAAACTGCCCATACGTGGCCCGACCTGGCCGAAGATGCCATTATCCGCCGAGATCGTCAGATCGCACACCACGTGCAGCACATGCCCGCCACCGATGGCGTAGCCAGCGACGAGTGCGATCACCACCTTCGGCATCGAACGGATGAGTTTTTGCAAATCCAACACATTAAGCCTAGGCACTCCATCCGTGCCGACATAGCCCGCCGGACCGCGCACCCCTTGGTCGCCTCCGGCGCAGAACGCATATTTGCCGTCGGTGTGTGGTCCCGCGCCCGTCAGTAAAACCACTCCTACCGAGGGATCTTCGCGAGCGTCGAGGAACGCCTCATACATTTGCGCAACCGTATCTGGAGTGAAGGCGTTACGCTTATGCGGCCGATTGATGGTCACTTTGGCGATGCCGTCGGCCTTATGGTAGAGAATATCTGAATAGGTCTTGGCGGCTTTCCAAACGATGTTGCTCATAAATAGAGAGTGGGAATGCGAATCAAAATGCGCTTTGCAATGAAGAGGTCAACGAGGAGGAGCGGTGACGTGTTTTCCGGGGCATCTCCGAAACATCTGGAGCCCTTACGCGGAATATGAAAGTTTAGGAGCACCTCTGCCCATGCAAAAAACGAAAGTCTGTGTATCTAAAGCTGCGCAAGCGGGCCTTTGTCTAGGCGCGCTGGGCGTGGTCTTCGGTGACATCGGCACCAGTCCGCTCTACACCATGCGCGAGTGCCTGGCCCACTTGCCTCCGGTTGACCGTGAGAGCGGAGTGCTGGGCATCCTGTCGCTGATGTTCTGGACGCTCACCTTCATCGTCAGCTTCAAGTATCTCGCCTACGTGACCAAGGCCGATAACCGGGGCGAGGGCGGCATCTTTGCCCTGCTCGCCCTCAGCCATGATCGCAACGCCGACCGCAAGGGGCTCGGCCTCACCGCCATCATTATTCTGCTCGGCGCCGCCTTGCTCTACGGAGATGGAGTCATCACCCCCGCCATCTCGGTCCTGGGTGCCGCCGAGGGTTTTAAGAGTTTTAACCCGAATCTCACCCAGCACTCCATCGTCATCATCGCGGTCGTTATCCTCGCGGGGCTCTTTTTTATTCAAAGCAAAGGCACCAAGTTGCTCGGCAGTATTTTTGGTCCGGTGATGTTGATCTGGTTCGTGACCTTGGGGGTGTTCGGACTCTGGCATATCATCCATAACCCCGAGGTCCTGCGCGCGATCAACCCGCTTTACGGCTACAACCTGCTCGCCGGGCATCCGGCGTTCGTGGGCGCGCTTCTGGGGGCCATCGTGCTCACCGTCACCGGTGCCGAGGCGCTTTACGCCGACATGGGCCATTTTGGTCGGAAATACATCGCCATCGCCTGGTATGGCATGGCTTGCCCGGGCTTGCTTCTCAACTACTTCGGCCAAGGAGCCTGGGCCATCAAGAACCCCGATAGCACCGTGAATCCCTTTTTCGCGCTCGCTCCGGAAGGTCCGCTTCAGTTCGCCCTCGTCATCCTTTCCATTCTGGCGGCGATTATCGCCAGTCAGGCGCTGATCTCGGGCACTTTCTCCCTTACGCATCAGGCGATTCAGTTGGGTTATTTTCCACGGTTAAAAATACTCCACACCAACGCGGCGCATGAGGGGCAAATTTACATCCCGCTTATCAATCAGGCGCTCGCCATAGGGTCGATTTGGGTCGTGATCAGTTTCAAGTCCTCGGATGCCCTCGCCTCCGCCTACGGCATTGCCGTCACCGGCACGATGGCGGTGACGACTTTCGCCTTTTATCATGTCATCCGTTCGCGCTGGAAGTGGTCGTTTTTCCGGGCCGCCTCCCTATGCGGCTTGTTCCTGATCGTCGATCTGGCGCTGCTGGGAGCCAACTTGCACAAGTTTGAAGATGGTGGCTGGCTGCCCTTGAGCATGGCGGTCGGCGTTCTCGCCATCATGCACGCCTGGAAAAGCGGGCGTAACGAAATTCAGGAAAAAGTTT